>DAOUTV010000071.1 GCA_030668505.1 Desulfobacterales bacterium
GGGTTTGGCCCCAGTTCCTTCGCCCGGTTCGTCATCATCTCGACCGCCTCAGCAAACAAGGGAGCATCCGATGCCCCGATGTGAAACATCTCCAGGCGGTCTCCCCCCAGTCCGATCTCATCCAGGAGGCACTTTGTGTATTCCACCCGCTCTTTGGCCCTTAGATTTCCTTCCAGGAAATGGCAGCCACCGATTTCTCACCCGCCCACAAATACGGCATCAGCACCAGCCTCAAAGGCCTTGAGGATGTGGACGATCTCCACCTTGCCCGTACAAAGGTACTTTACAATGCGCACGGTGGGGGGATATTGCAGCCTTTGAGATCCAGCCATATCGGCGGCAGTATAGGTGCAGTAGGTGCAGACAAAGGCCTCAATCTTGGGTTCAAACTCCTCCCCGGCGGTTTGTTGTTGCTGTATTTGTGATGCAGTCTGCTGTTCCATGTTAGTCTTGTATCCTAACCCACACAAGGGACAAAATCCGAAATCCGAATATCGAATATCGAAACAATGAACAAATTTCTAAATCTCAAATGACCGAAACGTAAGAAATCATATTCCAGGGAAAGCCGTATGTTTTGAACATTGGAAAATTCGAGTTTTGAATTTGTTTCGGATTTCGGATTTCGAGTTTCGAATTTTGTATTCAGAATCTTGCACTTATACATAGCAAAAACTTTTCTGGCAGAAAAACAAGGATTTCATGACCTGTGTCCTAATACAACGCACAGATCTTGGCGACAAACTGCTCGTCCGTGCTGTGTCCCACTTCAATGGCTCCCCGCGGGCAGGCAGTAGCGCAATTGCCACAACCCTGGCAGGCAGCGGCGTCAATCTTAATAACGCCTTCCTCTTCGTCAACCTTGGGCACATTATAGGGACAGGTCCGGACGCAGGTCAGACATATGGCGCACTTCGTAGCGTCTACCGTGGCTACAGTACCTCCCACGTACATCTGCTTTTCGGAGAGCACAGTGCTGGCCCGGGAGGCAGCGGCCTTGGCCTGGGCGATAGCCTCGTCCGCAAATTTGGGCATGTGGGCAAGCCCGCACAAAAATATCCCGGCATTGGCAAAGTCAACAGGCCTTAACTTCAGGTGGGCCTCGGCAAAAAAGCCGTCCTGGTCCAGGGGAAGCTTAAATACGTCAGCCACCTGTTTGCTCCTAGGATTGGGCCTTATGGCTGCACTTAAGACTAGAAGATCAGGCTCCAAAATCACCTCACCCCGAAGGTTCTGGTCGAAGACCTTGACCTGGAGCCTCCCATCAACCTCGGCCACTTCAGGCTTTTGCCTCAGGAAGTATCGCAGAAACCGGACCCCTTGCTCCCGGGCCTTCTTATAGGAAAGCTCCATAAACGCAAAGGTTCGCATATCGCGATAGAGTACATAGACATTGATCTCAGGATTCAGCTCCTTGAGCTTGAGGCTGTTCTTTACGGCCGTAGTACAGCACACGCGGCTACAGTAAGGGTGTTCTTCATCCATGCACCCGACACACTGGATCATGACCAGATCCCTGACCTCTTTCAAACTGTCGGGATCAAAGACGATGCGCCTTTCTATCTCTTTCTGTGTGATGACATGATCGTTCTGGCCGCATAGGTATTCCGTGGGCTGATATTCCGTGCCCCCTGTTGCCACAATCACAGCCCCATACGAAATCTCTTCGGTCTTGCCGTTTACAGAAACGGTGCTCTTAAATTCGCCCAGATGCCCGGAGTAATTCTTCACCTCAGCCCTTGTATAGACCGTGATCAACGGATGGGCTTCGACTTTATTGATCAGTTTTTGGACATATTCTGCAGGTCGTGCTCCATCTTCAGTGTAGTAAAGGGTTCTGGCATTGCCGCCGAGTTGATCTGACTGTTCTACCAGGCAGGTCTCAAAACCCTGCTCGGCTAAGGTAAATGCCGAGGTCAAACCAGCCAAGCCGCCTCCAACCACCAGGCCTTTTTGTATGACGTCAAAGGGAAACTCGTAGAGGGGGTGAAGTCTTTCCGCCCGAGCCACCGCCATGCGAACAAGATCTTTGGCCTTGCTTGTGGCACGCTCAGGATCAAAGGTATGGACCCAGGAACCCTGGTCTCGTACATTGGCCATCTCAAAGAGATATTTGTTCAAGCCGGCCTCACGGATGGTGTCCTGAAAAAGGGGTTCGTGGGTTCGTGGAGAACAGGAGGCTACGACTACCCGATTGAGTTGGTACTCCTCAATCATGGCCTTCATATCTACTTGTGAGTCCGTGGAGCAGGTAAAGAGATATTCGTGCGCAAAAACGACATGGGGAAGCGTCTTTACGTACTCAGTCACCTCACCCACGTCAATTGTACCGGCAATATTGATGCCGCAGTCGCAAAGGAATACCCCGATGCGCGGCTCTTCCTCCGTGATGTCACGCTCCTTGGGATAGGCTTTCTCCTTGACCAGGGTCCCCCTTGCCTCTGCAAGGAGGCTGGTAGCCGCACCGGCTGCACTGCTGCCCTGAAGGACAGAGCTCGGGATACCCTTGGGACTCTGAATCACACCACAGGCAAAGATACCCGGCCTGGAAGTGGAAACCGTATCAAGCGGCTGACTCTCACAAAATCCGAATCGATTTAGCTCGATGCCAAGGTTTTTAGCCAGCTCCAAAAAGGCCGGATCAGGCCGGAGCCCGACTGACAGAATGACCATGTCAAAGGTTTCGCTTTGAATCTCGCCCGATTCGTCTACATAGGCAAGATCCAGGTTGTGCGTTTGAGGATTTTCCAGCACCCGCGATATCATGGACCGTACATATCGAACGCCTCCAGTGGTCCTAGCCCGATTATAATAGCGCTCGAAGCCCTTACCGGGTGCCCGCATATCGATGTAAAAGACGGTAGGCTCGATCTCCCTGTCGTGCTCCCTTGAGATCATGGCCTGCTTGGTTGCATACATGCAGCATACATATGAACAGTACTCACAACCAAGGGAGGCATCGCGCGATCCCACGCACTGGATCCACGCGATCTTCTTAGGTTCTTTTGCGTCAGAGGGTCGCTGGATGTGGCCCTTAAACGGGCCGCCGGCCGAAAGGATGCGCTCGTATTCAATGCTGGTAATCACATTCGAATAGCGCCCGTATCCGTATTCCGGTTTTAAGCGGGCATCAAAGGTTTCAAACCCGGTAGCCAGGATCACAGCCCCGGCGTCAACTTCTATAATCTCATCCTTTTGATCAAAATTGATCGCACCAGGCCCACAGACTTCTTGACACACCCCGCACGCCCCGGTGTTCAGATGGACACAGGTCTCCGGGTCAATCTGGGCCACATTGGGTGTGGCCTGAGCAAATGGTATATTGATCGGTTTGCGAGGTCCCATCCCCCGGTTAAATTCCGAGGGGATAACTTGGGGTTTTCTGGCGCAGATATCTTCTAGTTTGATATGGCCTGTAGGGCATACAGAGACACAGGCCCCACAGGTTCGGCATACCTCAGAATGAAGGTGAAAAGGTGTGTCTACCTCCAGCTCCACGCCTCGCCCTGTGAGACTAATCGCACTGACCCCCATGCGCTCCTCACACATCCGTGTGCAGAGTCCACACAGGATACAATCATTGGTCTCCGGCCTAAAGCGTGGTTGCTCTATGCCATATTCTCTAGCCAGCTCCTGGAGCACCTTCACATCCGGACAGCGCGCCAGCAACAGCTCCAGGATCATCCGCCGACCGGTGACGACCCTTTCGCTGTCAGTCCGCACTTCCATGTCTCGCCAGACCGGATAATTGCAAGACGTAACAAGCCGGGTTCTCCGTCCATCATAAACCTCTACAGTGCACAGCCTGCAAGCCCCTGCCGGACTCAATGCCCTGTGGTAACACAGCGTAGGGATATTAACATTGTACTGCCGAGCGACTTCCAGGATTGTCTGGCCCTCTTGGGCCACAACCTCTCTGCCGTTGAGCTTGAAAGTTATCATTTGGAAGTCTCCCTACTTGTCAATGCCAATTCCCCGTTCGTATGTAGCTCTGCACCAATGCTTCCTTTCAGCTTGCGATCTATCTCGATAGCATAGTAATTTCCTTCTTTTAGCAGCATAGTCCGCCTAAGATATCACATGTTAAATCGCAATGCGATTTAACAACTCGACTCTCTGAAGCCATCGTGGGGATTATTATCTGACCGTCAAGCAACGGTGAGCCTTGATTCGGGGGCGGCGCCACATCGACCGGAATTCGCTGGCACCTGGCACTCAGTTTAACGTTACACCCATAAAGCGGTCGTCACGTTTTGTCAAGAAGATTGTTCTGTTACGCTTCACACCTGTCACCAGGCGTCGCTATTTGCAACACAAAAATAAAAGGACTTTGCTTGTGCGGCAAAGTCCTTTTATTACTTTCGTGGCGGTATGTTTAGGGCAAGAAGGGCAAAGTAGAATTATGCGGCCCGCTTGAAACTCCTTTCTACGGCATGGTGAACCTCATCCGGCGTAAATGGCTTGGGCACATAATCGGTGGCACCTAGCTTGATTGATTCAACAGCCGTTTCGACAGTGGCATAGCCCGTGATCATGATCACCGGGATTGTGGGATACTCCTCCCTGATACTCCTCAGTAAGTCTAGCCCTTTAACTCCCGGGATTTTCATGTCGAGCAGTATCATATCTACAGGCCTTTCTGACAGGATCTCCATGGCAGAATGGGGTGTTTCGGCATGCTCCACATAATAGCCTCTCGGCTTGAGGATCTTTCTAATGCTGTTTCCCACCACGACTTCGTCATCAATGACCAGGATTTCAGGAAGGGCAGCCGGGGCTTCTTCGGGCACATCTTCCCAGTCAACCATGGGCATCTCTGAGCCGTCCAAGGCATTCACATAAGCTGGACCTGTATACATGGCAACTTCGTCATAGTCAAACGGCAGGTCTATGTCTATTGCAGACCACCCAATCTCTTCGGCAAGTAGCCTGGGCTTTGCTTGCGCCTTAAGCTGCATCTTTTTGATCTTCGGGCATATGCCGTCCTTGGTCTTGCACGACCTGCCCTTCTTTGCATAGATCTCACATTCTTGCTCCCCTAAGGCGCAAAAGGAGCTTATCACCTCACCTTCTACGGGTCGAATTGGGATCACCTTCCCTAAAGAGGGTTCTTCCAGGGCCTGATCCACTTTCTCCCTGAGTTCAGCAGGCGTGAAGGGCTTGGATATATAATCCAATGCACCGAGCTTGGTAGCCTCCACGGCAGTTTCGATGGAGGGATACCCTGTAACCATGACCACCTTCAGGTTTGGCCATCTTTCCCTTATGATCCCAAGGAGTTCGATACCATTGACCTGAGGCATCATAATATCCAGTAGCACCAGTTCGAATAACTCCTTTTCAATCTTGTTTAGGCCATCTTCGGCACTGAGAACTACATCAACCGAAAACCCCTTCCTGGCAAGGACCTTTTCGATACTCCTGCCAGCCGTCACCTCATCGTCGACCACTAGTATTTTGTTTGCCTGTGTTTTCATATGGTGCCCTCCTTCGGATATTGATTTCGGAGTTATGAAATCAACCATTGTTACCGACATAAAGAGCAAACTGTGTGCCAAAAAACAAATGCAAGCATAACATACTGTAATTACAAGTATATGATCCTGCCTGGTCGATATATTGGCTATCGCAAATGTATAATTTTCATGTACTATAATTGGGCAATATCTTAATTTATAATGTAATATCAATGAGATATAGCATGTATAGAAAAAATATACACTGTATTTCCAGGGGACCCGTGGGGTGTTCGAGGGCATAAGCGCTAAGTTATTTTTGCACCGGATGAACTGTGGAAGGTTTACTGAAAAAAAATGAACATCGAACGTCCAACATCGAATGTTGAGCTGAGTCGAAGGGCTGAAAAGAAACAGAAATAGCCGTTGAATGTTCGGTATTGGATATTCGTTTTTCATTCGACGTTGGATGTTCGATGTTCGATGTTCGACGTTCATCTTTCAAAACAATTCCGTACGGAATAAATGTAACCTGTGAACGTTTACAAAACAACTTAGCGCTTATGGTGTTCGAGGGTGGGGGTAATAAGCAAGAATGGTGAACTATTACAAGAAATTAGTTCTCTTAACCGGTTGGCTTATGTGGCGAGCTGCGGTTTTACCTGTCTGACCTCAATCCCGTGTTTTCTCAGGAGGCCTTGAAAATTTGTCCTCTGCATACCAACATCTTTGGCCGCCCTGGTCACATTCCAATCATTTCTCTTTAGGGCATGGATCAGAAAATCTTTTTCCACCTTTTCTACGGTTTTTTCCCTGATTTCTTTCTTGAGTCTCTTTAGTTCGATATTCGTTCTGGGGGGTGCAGAGGGAACCTTTTGGGGTTCACAAAATTCAGGAAGGTCTTTATAGGTGAGCACATCCGTGTCCGAAGCAATGACAGCAGCTTGTATCACATTTTCCAATTGCCTGACATTGCCGGGCCACTCATACTGACAAAAAGCCCCCATGGCGTCTCTTGAAATTGACCGGACCGGCTTTCCAAAATCCTTAGAGTACCTTTTTAGAAAATGATAGGCGAGCAGGGGGATATCAGACTTACGGTCACGAAGTGGCGGTGCGCTAATAGGATAGACAAAGATTCTATAATAGAAGTCTTCCCGGAGGGTCCCGTCGGAAACCATTTTCTTTAAGTCTTTATTTGTTGCAAAGACGAGCCGCACATCCACGCTTTTTGTTTGAGTGGCGCCCACAGGCAAGAATTCTCTTTCCTGGAGGAACCGTAGCAGTTTTCCCTGCACCTCCATGTTTATGTTGCATATCTCATCCAAAAAAACCGTGCCGTGATCAGCCACCTCGAACACCCCCGGCTTGTTATTGATGGCTCCCGTAAAGGCCCCCTTTACATGACCAAAAAGTTCGCTTTCTAGGAGTGTGCCTGACAAGGCAGCACAGTCAACAGCAAAGAATTTCCGTGCCTTGCGGTTGCTCAACTTGTGTATGGCTTGGGCGATCAATTCCTTGCCGGTGCCGCTTTCTCCGACGATCAACACATTGCTGTCCGTGGGGGCGACTTTCTTGATCATGTTGAAGACAGTTTCCATCTTTGGGCTTTCTGAAACTATCTCCTGAAACCCTGTTGTGATGGAAGGCTGTGAAGCGAGTTCCCGGTCTTTTGTAATCGCTTTTCTTTCTTCAATCGCCTTGTTCAACACGGCCCTGAATTCAGTAGGGGTGAAAGGTTTTGGGAGATAGTCAAAGGCCCCCATCTTCATAGTCTCTACGGCTGAAGCAACTGTGGCATAGCCTGTAATAACCACGACCACAATATCTGGATCCGCGGTTTTAATGAACCGAAGAACTTCCATGCCGCCCATTTCGGCCATCTTGAGATCCGTAAAAACGATGTCATAAGGGTCGTCTTCCATCATGCGGAGGGCCTCATGTCCACTAAGTGAATAATCCACGTGATAGCCCGCCTTTTGTATGATCTTCTGGCAGCTTTTACAGACTGTCAGGTCGTCGTCAATAACAAGTATTCTCATTGGCGAAATTGCCTTGTAAATCCTATCCCGGACAAGTCGGAACCAAAAAGAAGTGCCTTAAGTGAACTAA
>DAOUTV010000007.1 GCA_030668505.1 Desulfobacterales bacterium
ATTCTGAAAAACCTGTTTCCGATGCCCTCCTCCGTGAGGTGGTGGAGATGGCGGCAAAAGCACCATCCAGCTTTAATCTTCAACCATGGAGCATCATGATAATCAAAGATCAGGAAGAGAAAATGCGTCTCAGAGAACTTGCCTGGAACCAGCCCAAGGTCAGTGAGGCGCCCGTGGTCTTTATAGTCCTGGCAGACAGGGACGGATGGAAAAAGGGGCATCCTTTTGTAGAGAGAAATTTCAAGGAGATGATTCAGGCTGGCGGCATGGAAGAGGGGCAGTACGATTGGTACATCAATGCCTGTCAGGACCTATATGGGACAAGCCAAGAAAGACAACAGGCCTTTGCATGCAAGAATACGGGGTTTTTTGCCATGGCCCTCATGTTTGCTGCAAAGAGCCTCGGGCTGGACACCCACCCCATGGACGGTTTTGATCATGACGGTGTCAGACAGGCATTTAACATTCCTGAAAATTACTGGGTGCCCCTACTGCTGGCCATAGGCTATTTTGACCAGACAAAGGAGCTGTATCCTCCCAAGTGGAGAAAAACTTTTGACGAGATTGTGGTAAAATTTGCTTAGGGGGTTTGCCAGAAGGTGTCAAGCCCTTCACTCGTTTAGTCCGTCAACGACCTTTGTTTGCACTCGTTTGATGAGGATTGCCGTTATGAGGCAATATAAACACCCCTTCCGGTCCTCTTAATCTTTCCCTGCTTAGTAGCCCTGAAAAGAATATTCCTGATCTTCTTGTCTTCGAACCCGGTCTTCTTCATCAACGTTGGAGCATCGACACCCTTCTTAGACCTCTTTATAATCTTGAGTACCTGATCAGTTGCCGTCGGTGCAGCGGTTTTCTTCGCGGTGGGCTTCTTTGCAAAAGCTTTCTTTTTGGCAGCCACTTTTCTTGTAGCTTTAGCCTTGGGTTTCCGTTTCTTTGCGGTCTGGTCCTTCTCAAATTTTTCAGCGGCCTTGATCATCTTGTCCATGGCCTTTGTGAGTGACTTCAGCGTGTTTGCTGTTTTTCGTGCTGCCACTTCCGGCTTCACAGCTTCCCGCGCCCTGTTCAACTGATCAGCCGCTTTCTTTTTGAGTTCGTCTGTCAACTTTTTGGTCTTCTTTGTTAGCGCGTCAAATTCCTTGGTAACCGCCTGCAGATCCTTTTTCAGATTTTTCATGAACGCAGTCCTCCCTCTTTTAGTTATTTGGTCATGAAAATGCGTGTTACGATTTTAGATTACTCGCCTTCGCCAGAATGCCCTGTGCATGAGCACAGGGAGGCTTCACTATAGTTGTCCGGCCCACTGTTGAAATGCTTGGTTCAGAACCTCGTAAAACCGTGGGGATCCGCCCAGTCCCTTACGACCAAACAGGAAATTGATCTCTGAAAGAAGTGGTTTAGGATCTGGTTGGCTCCGGTCAAACAATACATCAAATGCGGCCAAATTGATGCCGGTTTTTGAGCAGAAATCTTGCACGCACTTTGTCCCATCATTTCTTAATTCAGGATCAAAATCATAGTTGATCACCGCGCCCCGACCAACATTATTGCGGAATTCTCCCGGCTTGTACTGACATCGCCAGTAGGCCTTGATAATACTGCCGATGACCACCACCCGGAGGTCTCTTCCGCCGTGAGGGACAAATGCTTGGGCAATGAAACGCCTGGAGGGGTGAAGGTTCTCATTGCTCAGGATATCGATCTCTTTCATAAGAGTATGCCGGTTTCTAATAAGGAAAACCGCCCAACCGCCGCCACCCAGGTCTCCCTTTAATACAAACGGGAATGGTATGAGAGGTTCATGGTTTTTGAAATGACGAAACATAAAATTTTCTACTGACTCATAGCAACTGGTCTCAGGGTGGGGGGTATTGAACTTTTGAAAGAGGTGAGTGTTCCCATATTTTCCTTCAAAGCCAAATCGATAGGTATAATCGGGAAAAAGGTTGACACAGCGCCTTCGACAAAATTCGTATTGGTGGGCCTTAATGCTTTGCGTGGTCACGATGGCGTCGGCCGAGTCGATCAGCCTGGTCTCTTTGTCCGAAAAAAGCCCTTTTAGGGTCAGCCGCAGATTGACATCCCCCTTGACGCGTGGATGGAATGAAAGAATCATGTGTTATGTGTAAATTGGTTTCATGGGCTATTTTTTTCCTTGACCACCATGGCAAGTTTGGCTTTGAGTTCTGCCAGGTCAAAAGATTTGACCACATAGTGATCGGCGGCGACGGATTTTACATCCTCTCTGTAGGAGTCATAGGCCGTGTTCAAAATAACCGGAAGGTCCTGATAGGCATTACGTACTTCTTGCAACAGGTCCAACCCATTGCACTCGTCCATACGGATATCCAAAACTACAGCAGAGGGTCGCGTAGAGGCAATCAGTTCCAACACATCCTTACATTTGCCGGTTGTGATGACCTCGTAGCCTTCTTCTTCAAGTTCTTCTGCACAAAGGGTCCTAATGCTTTCTTCGTCATCGACAAACAATATCTTAGCCATAATGGCCGCTCCTTATATAGAACGATGGGGTGATGGAGTATGGAGCGAAGCCCCTAAGTTTTCGCTAGAAGCACACCTTCTATGAAGGGGTCCAGGTTTCCATCTAGAACATCATTAACATTTCCTATTCCAAGATTGATTCGATGGTCTTTGACCATCTGATAGGGTTGCAGGGTATAGGACCTGATCTGACTTCCCCAAGCAATCTCATCCTTGCCTTCGTAAATTGCTTGCTTTTCGTCGGCCCTTTTACTCTCCTCGTATTCATACAATCGTGACTTTAAGACTTTCATAGCAATTGCCTTGTTTCGATACTGTGAAGATTCCTGCTGAGACTGTGCAATGATTCCTGTCGGCAAATGGGTTATGCGGATAGCAGAACTGGTCTTGTTGACGTGCTGACCGCCTGCTCCGCTGGCACGGTAGGTGTCAATGCGTAGATCTTTTTCGTCAACGTCTATAACAACCTCCTCGTTGAGTTCCGGAGACGTCGAGACCGACGCAAATGAGGTGTGTCGACGATTACTGGCATCGAATGGGGACATCCGAATAAGCCTATGGATCCCGGTCTCGACCCTCAGGTAACCGAAAGCATAGGGACCACTGGCAATAAAGGTGACGCTCTTAATGCCGGCTTCTTCGCCAGGCTGTAAATCGACAACAGTGGTTTTATAGTTTTTTCGCTCAGCCCAGCGGAGGTACATGCGGAAGAGCATCTCGGCCCAGTCTTGGGCTTCAGTTCCTCCTGCGCCGGCATTAATCGAGACAATAGCGTTTTTGGCATCGTCTTTGCCGCTTAGCATCCGTTCAAGAGCCATGCGATGAATGGCTTCTTCCAGCCTCTGGATTGTTTCTGCGACCTCCTGGATGCTTGCTTCGTCATTCTCTTCTATGGCTAGGCCTAAAAGGACCTCAGCGTCTTCCAGATCATGGTGGTGCGTTTCCCAGGAGTTTATTGTATCGGAAAGAGTCGCTCTTTCTCTCAGAATTTCTTTAGTTGCTTCCGGAGTATCCCAAAAGTCTTTCTTAGATATGATCCTTTCGATTTCTTTGAGTCGTTCCTGTTTTCCAGCTAAGTCAAAGATAACCCCTGAGTTGTTCTAGCCTACTTCCAAGAGATTCGATTTTGCTTTTTAGTTCAACTGACATAGCAGTACCTCCTTAGTCCTTGGTGCAACCTGCTGAAATCAAAAGTTTTTAGTGGTCGTCAATTGGGAACAAAGCCCCTAAGTTTTTTTCCAAAAAGAGCCTATGCAGACGACCAAGCTTATCAAAACACACACTATAGCAAAAATGTCGCCGTGGCGAGCATAGAAGCTCCTATGGTTCATCAAAGGTAGCGAACGGGTTCGAATCGCCTCCTCAAACAGGGGCGTTTCATCAAGGAGCCTGCCTACAGGATCGACAAAGGCGCTGATACCGGTATTGGCCGCTCTGGCCACTGCCACATGATTTTCAACCGCCCGAAATACAACCATGGAAAGATGCTGGTAAGGGGCGCTTGAGTTCCCAAACCAAGCATCGTTTGTGATGTTGATCAACAGTTGGGCACCGTTTTGAACCATCGAACGGGCCAGGTCCGGGAAGATCGCTTCAAAGCAAATCAAGACCCCAATTTTTTCACAACCCCACAACAGGACCCGGCCCTTCCTGCCGGGCTCAAAATCCCCCACAGCCTCCACTATCTTTCCCAGGAAAGGAAAGTAGCGCTTGAGAGGAACATATTCACCATAGGGCACCAGGTGTACTTTATCATATTTGCCCAACACTTTGCCGTTGGGGTCAACCAAATAAGCACTGTTGTAATAGCGGATTATTTGACCGGTTTTGCTAAAAGAGGGGCTTCCAAAAACAAAATTGACCCCGCAAGTGCGAACTACCTGCAGCGACTCTCTTGTAAGACCCTCATCGTGCAAAAAGTAAAAAGGAAGAGCTGTTTCCGGCCATATTATAAGGTCCGGGCTGGTCTTCAAGGCGGCAACAGACAAGGTACCATAGCGTTGGACGGTCTCATATTGAAAAGAGGGAAGCCACTTTTTGGATTGGTCAATATTTCCCTGTATCAACGCAATAGCACGCTTGGGCGCGGCCTCAGCAGCCCTGTCGATCTTTCCTATGCGCCAGGTGCCGTAGGTCAAAAAACCGGCTATTACCAAGACGACAGTGATGATGGGCTTCCAGGCAAAGCCCCTATTTTTTGAGAAAGTATCCCAGGCTTCAAAGAGCACGGCATTGACGCCCATTATGAGAGCTGACAGGCCGTATGTTCCTAATATATCTGAAATCTGAATTAGGTGCAACTGATTATATTGTGAGTGGCCAAGGTTTTCCCATGGAAAGCCGGACAGGAAGAATGACTTGACATATTCGAGGGCAGTCCACAAAAAGGGTGCGATCAAATAGTTGGGGAGATGCCTTGCCAGGGGTCGGCTGATAACCATTGCAAAGAGTCCTGTATATAGGCTGAGGTAGAACACAAGTAGCATGAGTATAACAGCGCACAGGATGCTCGGCAGCTGACCATAGTGGTGTATGACGCCAAAAATCCAGTAAAGAAGCGTCGCATAATGAACCAGCCCGGCGAGGAATCCCAGCTTGAAACTTGCCATAGGCGGGGCATTTCTTATGGAATAGAAAAGCGGAACAAAGGCGACCCAGGCGAGGAATCCCAAGCCGATTCGCGGAAACGAGGCGGTTAGCAGCAGACCGGTTGTCGCTGCCAGTGCAATGTCAAACAGCCTTATCCCGCACATTGTCCATGACCCTTGGACTTTTTGTTTGCCTGATACTGATAACACCATGTTCGTAATAGTTTAGCTTTTTGAAAAAGTCCCTATCTTGCTAACTCCCGTGAGCCATTTTGTGATTCGTGAATCGCTTCACCAAATCGCAAATATTCGGGCTAACGCCCTAACCCGGACAGCCGGAACCAAAAAAAATTGATGCTGGTTCCTGGATTCTTGATAATACTTGATTCCAACATCCAGTGCCGACTTCGCCATAGTAGCGTCAGCTACGACGGCTGAAATCGAGCATCCAGTATCAGATTTTATAGTTCCTCCAAGGCGCTTGCAGGAATAAATCTGCCAGAAAAAACACGAATTTCAGAACTAAGGAACTACAACAGTTTCTGAAAGGCTATGCGTCTCACAGGTATTTTTTATAGCATTAACCCCTGCCATAAAAAAGGGACAAATCCATAGAGCCCGACTTTTTTGTTGCATGACTCCTCTATGGCAGGAGTGCCACAGGGTATTGTTTGCTGTGTTGAGGGCCTCTTCAAAATGCTCACATACTCCCGTGTATGCTGCGCTTTATCATCGGCCCCCGCCTTGCCCTCGAACGCGATCTGAGGTTTTGAAATGGCTTCTAATGAGGCCAATTTTGGCCTAAGCCTGTTAAAACTTGACACAAAATAACAACTTGTGTATACTTAAAAACTTATTATGAGCACCCCTTCAGGCAAACTATTCCATAGAATAGAGACTTCAAGAAACCTGCCCACGCTTCCCCATATCCTTGTCAAGTTGATCGAGGTCTGTGACACGGAATCAGACACGATTAAGGAGATATCGGAAGTTATCAACAAAGATATTTCTCTGAGTGCAAGGCTTATGAGGCTGGTCAATTCTGCCTACTATGGTCTGCCGAATAGGGTAAATAGTATTGACCAGGTCGTGATACTCTTAGGCACTAATGCGGTCAAGAACATTGCTATTAGCGCTTCAGTATACCAGGCCTTTAACAAGGCCAAGGATAGTTCTGTCTTCAGGTTGAAGCAGTTCTGGTGGCACTCCCTTATGTGTGCCAACTTGGCCAAGCGGATTGCGGAAAAGACCGCTTATACTGCTCCAGAAGAGGCATTTTTGTCGGGGCTTCTTCATGATATTGGAAAGTTGGTTTTGTGGGTGAATTTTTCAAAGAAATACGCCGATATTTTACAGTCCAGCAGGGACAAACCGGATTTGCTTTTAGCTGGTGAGATACGGTTGGGGGCCACCCACTGCGAGGTGGGGGCCTGGATGATCAATAGGTGGAATCTACAATCGTTTATGGCGGATGCCGTTCTTTATCACCATGAACCAGTACATAGAATATTGGATGCGCTTCCTCTGGTAAAGATCGTATTCGTAGCCAATGCCCTGTGCTCAGAAGCTATTGAAGACACTGATGCCAAGTTTAAGACAGCAGAAGAGATTTTTGAGTTTGCCCGCTCTGAGGTGGAAGAGCTGATATCGCTGGCCGAGGCAGAGGTGAAGGAGGTAGCAGAGTCATTGGGTATAGAGGTTGAGCCCCCGGATGCCTCTGGCAGCTCAATTTCCGAAAAAGATGCTGAGAAGCAAGAAGATCTGGTCCTTGCGGTCAGAGACATTTCTCTACTTCAAGGTACGCTTCAAAATCTGTTAGAAGCCCATGGCGAAGAGTCTATACTGAAGGTTATCAAGCAAGGCCTTCAGGTCTTATTTGATGCTTGCAGTGTGCTCTTTTTCCTGTATGATCGGGAAAGAGATATGCTGGTTGGAAAAGGTAGCATGGGGTCAAGTCAAGATATCCTGGTCAAGGAATTAGTCATTCCTGTCCAAGGGAAAAGATCTCTTTTGGCAAAGTCTCTTTCCCGGAGAGCGCCTCTGGATTCTTTTGGCCATCTGGCAAAAGCCGATCTTAGCATTGCGGATGACCAGATCATTCACCTAATTGGAAAAGACGGTATGCTGTGCCTCCCCATGGTAGCCCATAAGCAGTTTGTCGGTGTGATAGTTATCGGTATAGATGAAGCACAAGCTTCCAATTTGTCTAAGGGGATAAAGCTCCTGGCCATGTTTACCGACCAGGCGGCTTTAGCTGTGAATGCTGAAAATGTGAGACAGACTCAAGCAAGGTTAATTCAATCTGAACGCTTGACAGCTTCGTCAGCCGTAGCCAAAAAAGTGGCCCACGAAGTGAGCAATCCTTTAGGTATCATCAAGAATTACCTGAAGCTTCTTGGGCTTAAGCTATCTAAGGATAGTCCTGCTCAAGAAGAAATAAGGATAATTAATGAAGAAATCGATCGTGTTTCCGTAATTATTCGTGAGTTGTCTGATTTTTCCCAACCTAGAGTGCAGCAAAAGGAACTTGTCGATATCAATACCCTGATATCGGACTTTATTAGAATTACACATGAATCTCTCCTGTTGCGATCTAGCATCAAGACAAACCTTGACCTGGAGCCTTCCCTGCCCACCCTTGTGACGGACAAGAACGGTCTAAAACAGGTTTTTGTTAACCTTATTAAGAATGCGGTTGAGGCTATGCCCGAGGGAGGAAATCTTAATATCAATACTCGACTTACTCCTAATGGCCTAAGGAAGTTTGAGAAGGATGCAATAGGGGATCAAACATATGTGGAGATTACCATCAGCGATGATGGATCGGGGATCCCTGATAGCATCAAGTCGAGGCTGTTCGAACCGTTCGTTAGCTCAAAGGGAGAGGGACATTCCGGATTGGGTTTATCTATTGCATATAGCATTATTAGAGAATTGAATGGAACGATGACTTGTGAAAGTGAACAAGCAAGTGGAACGACCTTTAAAATAGTTTTGCCAACAGGTAAGTGAACAGACCTATTAATTTGTGGGGGTCGCAATGTCCTATGTTCCTAAGATCTTGATAATTGATGATGAACCACGTATGTGCGATAGCCTCAGAGTCTTGTTAAGCAGCCACGGCTATGAGACGCAAACAAGTTACAATGGTAAAGAAGCGATAGAATGTCTCGCCAGGGATAGGTTTGATCTCGTTCTTCTGGACATTATTATGCCGGACATGAGCGGTCACCAGATCATGGACTACATTAATAGCCAAAGCTTAGAGACCTTGGTCATCGTTATGACGGGGCACGCTTCTGTAGACTCAGCCGTAGAATCTTTGAGGAGGGGAGCGTACGATTATCTCAGAAAGCCCTTTGATTTTGAGCAACTTGAACGAAGAGTGAAGAATGCTCTTAATCAGAATAAGTTGAAGCGGGAATTTGAACTTATAAACGGAAAGCTTGAGCTAACAGAAAAACTATACCAATATCTGATCAATGCCTCCCCGGATATTATTTTTACCCTCAATCATGAGGGAAAGTTTACATTTATAAATGGTGCTGTCGAGTCTCTGCTTGGATATAAAAGCGAGCAGTTGGTTGGTAAGCATTATACCTCCATTGTCTTTGAAGAGGACATAGATAAGGCGAAAAACGTTTTCAACGAGAGGAGAACCGGAGCGCGCTCTGCTACGGGTGTTGAATTAAGACTAGGCTGTTCTGAGAACCACAATACCCCTAACAGCTTTTTAACGGTCGAATTAAAAGCCATGGGGATGTATGATAGAGCTGTTGACCAGCAAGACAAAGAGTTTATTGGAACTTATGGGGTTGCGAGGGATTTAACAGATCACAAACGCCTTGAAGTCCAATTGCTCCAAGCCCAGAAGATGGAGGCCATTGGAACCCTTGCAGGTGGCCTTGCCCATGATTTTAACAACCTGCTCATGGGTATCGAAGGACGGACCTCTTTGATGCTTCTGGATATCGATTCTAACTATCCCCATTTTCCCCACTTGAAGGGAATACAGGATATGGTGGGAAGGGGGGCAGATCTAACCAAACAACTCTTAGGTTTTGCCAGGGGTGGCAAATACGAGGTGGGGCCTACCAATCTAAACAAGCTCATCGAGAAGTGTTCTGAGATGTTTGGTCGCACGAAAAAGGAAGTCTCGATCCACGAGGAATATCAGAAAGATATCTGGACAGTAGAGGTAGACCGGACACAGATCGAACAGGTGCTGTTAAACTTTTATGTGAATGCCTGGCAGGCCATGCCAGAGGGCGGGGACCTGTATGTTAAAGCGGAAAATGTCAGACTCTATGAGGGCGAGGTCGGGCCGTTTGGGGCATTGCCCGGCAGTTACGTGAAGGTCTCTGTGACAGACACCGGCGTTGGCATGGACGAAGAGACGCAACGGCGGATATTTGACCCCTTCTTTACTACCAAAGAGATGGGCAGGGGAACGGGCCTGGGACTTGCTTCCGCTTACGGTATTATCAACAATCACGGCGGCATCATAAACGTTGATAGTAAGAAGGGTGAGGGAAGCACCTTTAACATTTACCTGCCTGCTGCAGAAACACTGATCAGTGAGCAGAGTCCAGAAGAAAGAGAGGAAGAGATTCTACAAGGAGACGAAACGATTTTGCTTGTAGACGATGAGGATATGATGATTGACGTTGGCCAGGAGATGCTAACAGCAACGGGCTATGACGTCTTGTCGGCCAAAGGAGGCAAAGAAGCCATAGAGGTCTATAAGAAAAACAAAGACAAGATTGATATCATCATCCTGGACATGGTTATGCCGGATATAGGTGGCGGTGAAGTCTATGACATACTAAAGGAGATCAACCCGGACATAAAGGTGCTTCTTGCGAGCGGATACAGCATAAGCGGGCAGGCCACCGAAATACTGAAGCGTGGTTGCGATGGTTTTATTCAGAAACCGTTCAATATAAGTCAGCTGTCTCAAGAGATAAGGGTGATCCTTGACCATTGAGCGAACTTACGACGGGCTTTGCCACAACACTCCATCATTCCTTTCCGTCCCTCCGCTTTACATGATCGTGAAAGACTTCACCGATCTACGTGTCAGGCCCTTCGACCGATAAACTCTTATGGAATGAAGGAAAAGATACTGGTCATTCATCAAGGGGCCCTGGGGGATCTGGTCCTCAACTTTCCAGCACTTGAATCCTTGAAGCAGGAAAAGAAAGCCTTTGTGGCCATTTTGTGTTCAAGTCAGCTTGGCAGGATCGCGCATGAGCTGAATGTGGTGGATGCGTATTTCTCTCTTGAAAGTGCCTGTTTCTGTTCCCTGTTTTGCGAAGAGATGACGCCTGCTGTCAAAGAGTTCATAAGTGATTACAATACCTTAATCCTAATCAGTTTTTCGAACGCCATCGAGGGATACCTCAGACAAAATCACGGCGGAAAAGTCCACAAAATAAGTCCCCGGCCTCCGGTTGATGAGGAGACTCATGTGGCCCTGTATATTATTGGGCAGTTAGTGGCTAAGGGGTTGCTCGACAATTGCGGATTGCAGACACGAAGTGCAATGTTTTGGCGCAGGCTTCACTTCGTGTCAAGCCGTCAGACGCAACCCTCCGCCAAGTCCAAAATCGAAAATCCAAAATCCAAAATTAGGAATCTCCGAGTAAAGAACTCGATCATCATCCACCCCGGCGCTGGGAGTCCAAGAAAACGATGGCCTGTTAAAAATTTTGTTCAAGTGGCTTCAATCATTAAGGGGATGAATCTCGGAGAAGTGGTCTTTGTGGTAGGGCCGGCAGAATCAGACTTGGCACCTTTTATCAAAGCAGGGATCAAAGGGGACTTTCGGACACGTGAGGTTTGCGATCTTTCTTGTTTGATTGCCTTGGTTCGTCAGGCGAGGTGTTTTGTTGGCAATGACTCGGGGGTGACCCATCTTGCCGCCTTTATGGGGATTCCCACGGTGGCCATCTTCGGGCCATCCAGCCCCAAGAGATGGTCTCCTGTGGGTCCTGCAACAACGGTCTTAAGAGGTGCGGCAGACTGCGCCCCGTGTTTTGAAAAGGATGCAGTCAATTGTAAAGACCCTCAATGCCTTAGTGGGGTGTCGGTAGACATGGTCGTTGATGCTGTCAGGAACAAAGTATGATTTGACGGCAAGTCTTTATTGGCGCTATTTTTATCTCTCACCCCAGTACAGTCGTTCCTCCTTACAAGGTAGCGGTCAGGTTGGAGGAGCGAAGCGGTCCTCCAACCTCCAACATTTTTAACGAGCGGGTGAGAAAATCTTATGATCGGACCAATGGGAGATTCAGATAAGAATCAATTGCTGGACAGATTCTTGGGATCGACCCTCGGAACCTTTGTGGGGGACGCCATGGGTGAGCCTGTGGAAGGTTGGCCTCACAGGGCGATTTACAGTAGGTTCGGGCTCCTTGATACCATAATCCGGGGCAAAGGTCGCTACACGGATGATACTCAGATGATGATAGGGATTTTGGAAACGCTGGCAGAGGAGGGAGGGTTTGATCCGGCGGTCTGTGCAAGAAGGTTTGAGCACAACTTTGATCCCACCCGTGGCTACGGCAGACGCATCTTTGGCGTTATGGAAAGGATCGGGCAGGGGATCCCTTGGGACCAGGTGGGCACAGACAGTTTCGGCAATGGTGGGGCCATGAGAATTGCCCCCATTGGTTGTTTTTACTACGCCGATCTTGAAGCGATCAAAGCAAATGCCATTTTAAGTGCCAGAATTACGCACAGCCACCCCGAGGGGCTCGCCGGTGCTGTGGCGCAGGCCACTGCAGTGGGGCTGGCTTTTCAATACAGCCTGTCAGGTGAGCCGGTTAAACCGGAGAAGTTTTTGGACAGCATCACAGCCCATACGACTGCCATAGACAAGAGATTCTCCCAGGCTCTTGACAGGATTAAATCGATCCCCCGAGGTTCCATGCTTGAGGTAATTGAAGCTGTTGCCGGCCGATATAGCCTGAATCTGCGGGCCATCGAGTCCGTACCAGCCGCCATTGGGGCCTTTGTATTGACTGATAGCTTCCAGGAAGCAGTTGTCCTGGCGGTTAACCTGGGCGGAGATACCGATACTATTGGTGCCATGGCAGGTGCTATCGCCGGTGCCTATTACGGATACAGCCAGATTCCGGAGGAGTGGCTAAGTTCCTTGGAAAACGGGGAGAAGGGGCGGGATTATGTAATTGATTGCGTAAGCCGTATAGTTTCGATATTGTCAAACTAACGTCGCTTTGCCTTCGTGCTGGCGCCAGAGCATTCAAGAGGGGACACACTATGATTACTGACAGGGAAGAAGACCATCGTCCTTGGGGCTACTACCAGGTCTATGCCGACGAACCGGACCACAAGGTGAAGCGAATCGTTGTTTACCCTGGTAAACGTTTAAGCCTCCAGCGACACCGGCGCAGGGCAGAACACTGGTATGTTCTGAACGGAGAAGGAATTGTGACAAGGGATGAGCAAGAACTACACCTTAATGCCGGTGAAGCGGTTGATATTCCCCGCGGGGCCGTCCACCGCATCATGAACCCCGGAACGGAGGATATGGCATTCATTGAGGTGCAGACCGGTGATTATTTTGGAGAAGATGATATTGAACGGTTAGAGGATGATTTTGGAAGGACCGATCCTCTAACCCGTGAGAGATAGAAGAGGCCCCGTTATTGGTTACACAGGAAAATTAAACATGAGCGAACATAACTTGGACCTGGTCGTGGTTATCATGGCCGGCGGAGTAGGAACACGGTTCTGGCCATTGAGCACAAATGAGATGCCCAAGCAGTTTCTTGACCTCTTTGGTGATCGGACCCTCTTGCAAAAGAGCTATGATCGCGTTTCGAATCTGGTGCCTCCCGAACGCATACTGGTTCTGACCAATGCGGTTTTTGTCTCCATGGTCAAGGAGCAGCTTCCAGATCTCCCGACCAATAACATTATCGGAGAGCCCATAAGGCGTGATACTGCTGCTGCTGTAAGTCTTGCTGCGGTGCTCTGTCGCGTACGCTTTGGCAACCCGGTCATAGCAACTCTGACCGCTGATCACATGATCGAACCCAATGCTCTATTCCAGAAGACCCTGCTTTCAGCGGGGCGCAGGGCAGCTGAGGATAATGCCCTCTACACCTTCGGCATTAAGCCGACCTACCCGGCTACAGGTTACGGGTACCTGGAACGTGGCATGCAAATTGCTGTTGATGACGGCATTGAACACTTCCAGCTCTTGAGCTTCAAGGAAAAGCCGGACCTGGAAACGGCCCGCCGGTATGTTGAGTCGGGCAGATTTTACTGGAACTCCGGCATGTTTGTGTGGACCGCCGATGCTATATTAAAAGAGATCGAGATCCATCTTCCAAACCATGCCAGAGCCCTTTCCCGTGCGGCTGCCCTTAATCAAACGCCCCAGTGGGATCATGCCCTGCAGGCGGCATTCGAGTCGCTTCAAGCTGTGTCAATCGACTTTGGCGTGATGGAGAAGGCACGAAACATTTGTTGTGTGGCATCCGGTTTTTCCTGGAGCGATGTGGGTGGCTGGCTGGCACTGAAAAGCTACCTGCCCGAGGATGAAGCAGGAAACTACTGTAGAGGAAAGGCTATGCCGTTAGATGCAACTGATAACATAGTCTTTTGCGAAGACTCCAAGGAAACCATGGTGCTGATAGGGGTCAAAGACCTCGTGATCGTGCGTGCCGGCTCGAAAACCCTTATTACTCACAAGGATCGCACTGAGGATCTAAAAAAGCTCGTTGAGGCTATGGGAAATAAATAGGGACGGTCATCTCAAGATTTGGTTATCATTCAGCACCCATTGCTTTTTCTGTCATTTCGACCAAAGGGAGAAATCTTTGAACTTGAAACTGTATACTTTCCGAGCAAGATTTCTCACATTCGTTCGAAATGACAATAGGGGCTGAACTATTACAAGGTTTGTTTTGGGCGCCTCGCACAGGCGCGTTTTGAGGTTCGAGTTATTTACCATAAACTGGAGGTTTTGTTGGGCGACCCCTCGTCAAGTGATATACTTCTGCTAGCGCTCTTGATTATTCTACTCCTCTGTTCAGGTTGCTTCTCCGCAACGGAGACAGCACTCTTTTCCTTGAACCGCATTGAACGCCGTCGTCTCAAAGAGGACAAATCGGCCCGCTCGCAACTCATTGCGAGGGCGTTGCAGCGACCTCGTGAGTTGCTTTCAACGATCCTCTTTGGAAACACGCTCATCAATGTGGCCACATCGGTAACAGCAACACTACTGTTCCAAAGGCTCCTCAAGACTCACAGCCTTACGGCAGCCATTGTCGTGGACTCTCTTTTGGTGCTTTTTGTTGGCGAGATTATTCCAAAGACAATCGCAGTAAATCAGGCAATGCCTTTGTCGCGTGTTGCAATTAAGCCGCTCCAGTTGTTCGCAAAGCTCTCCGGCCCAGTGGTACGGATATTTGACCTTTCAGCCCATAGGATATTACGGGTTTTCAAAGTCCCTGAGGAGGCAGGCGGCGGCCTTAGTCCTTCGGAACTGGAGGTGCTGTTCGAGGAAGCCGGCCGGAAAGAGACGATCACGGCAGAAGAGAGGCGCATTGCACGAAACATCATGCGCTTTTCGGAAACAACGGCAGAGGAGATCATGACGCCCCGCGTGGATGTTGCGGCTGCTCCTTTGAGCACCGCCCGTGAGGGGTTGGAGCAGGTGATGATTGAAGCCCGCCATTCGCGGATACCGATCTATGAGGAGGGCGTTGATCATATTGTCGGCTTCGTGAGCACCAAGGAGTTTTTCCTCAATCCCGACCGCAAAATCCGCGAACTCCTCAAACCGGTTGCCATCTTTCCAGAAGGTGCGAGGATTCACCGGGTTTTTCGTTACATGCAAAAGAATCTTCTTAATATGGCAGTGATCGTGAACGAGTATGGCGACACCTCCGGGATTGTGACCATGGAGGATCTCGTTGAGGAAATCGTCGGCGAAATCTATGACGAGTACGAGAAGGCGGAGGAACTCATTCGGTCCGTTGGCCCGGATGAGTGGCTCGTGCTCTGCCGCGCCTCCATCGAAGAGGTTAATGAGGCGTGCGGCCTGAACCTTCCCGAGGCAGACTCCGTGACGTTGAACGGATATCTCTGTGACCAGTTCGGAGAGATTCCTGCGCCGGGACAGACCATTGAGCGAAATGGTGCGCGTTTTACCATCGCCGAATCCAAGCGGAGACAAATCGTGAGTTGTCGGGTGAAACGGCTTGATGAGGAGGGGGCGACGAATGACGCTTGAGCTCGTCATTCTCCTTTTCTGCATTTTAGGATCTGGCTTTGGCTCCGGCTCAGAAACCGCTCTTGTGTCGGCGAGTCGTACACGCCTCCAGCATATGGCCACCGAAGGTGTGCGGAGGGCAAGGCTTGCCATCGAAATCCTCAACAAAAGGGAGCGGATCCTGACGGCCACGCTTATCGTGACAAATATATTTAACATCGCAGGTGGCGCCATTGCCACAGTCAGTTTCCAGCGCTGGGTCGGCTCGCTGGCACCCATCGTGGCCACAGTAGTCATGACATCTGTCTTGCTTGTGATCAGCGAGATCGTTCCAAAAGCCTATTTCCGACAACATGCAGACGGAATGCTGGTCAAGTCCGGAGCGGTATGGAGGATTCTGTCGTGGATACTGGCGCCAATCACCTTTCCCGTCCAGATCTTGACCAACCTTGTCTTTCGCCTTTTTCGGAGCCGTCCCAGGAGCCTCTACACGACCCGTGAGGAGATCAAGCTTATCCTAGAGGAATCGGTTGAGAACGGCGGACTCAGGCGGCACGAGCAGGAGATGCTGGAGTCAACGCTTGACTATGCCACCACGATTGCTCGCGAGGTTATGGTTCCCATCTCAGAAGTTGCACTTCTTATGGAGACAGCTCAGACTCAGGAGTTGATTGCACTTGTGCGTGAGTTGGGGCATACACGCATTCCGGTCTATAGGGAACGGGTCGATCAAATCGTGGGGCTGGTTAATGTGTTCGATGTGGTGTACGACAAACACAGAAAGACTTTCATGCGACCTTACATGCGGCCGGCTCGCCTGGTCCCAGACACCAAGGGTATCGATGAGCTCTTCCTGGAGATGCAACGGGCACGTGAGAGCCTGGCTGTGGTAGTAAATGAATTCGGGGCTTGCATCGGGATTGTGACGCTTGAGGATATCATCGAGGAGATTTTCGGTGAGCTATCTGACGAGCACGAGGATGCCACACCAGAGATCCAGAAGAAAGGTCCGGGGCGGTTTCGAGTAAGCGCTATAACTGATATCGACGACTTCAATGATGAGACCGGACTTACAATTCACAAGGTAGGATTCGAGACGGTGGGGGGATATATCCTTCATCGTCTTGGCCGGATTCCTCGGAAGGGGGAAACCTTCACTGACGGGGCCTTGACAGTTCACGTCATTGAGGCAGATCGCTACGGTGTCAAGACGGTGGATCTGATCCGGAAGGAACCTGAAAGTCCTCCGGAAGAAGAAGCTAAGGTATAGGCCCGAATTTGATCTCAGGGGCGAGATTGGGCTATGCTAGAAATATTATGAAAAAACCTACTATAGGGAAAAAATACCCTCGGGTCACAGAAGTCACAGACGCCGAGCGTATCGAGATGGTGAAAGAAATTTTTGCAACCATTACCGGGAAATACGATTTCTTGAACCATTTTCTGAGTTTGCGACGGGATATAGCCTGGCGTAGTTTTTCAGTGGAGAAAATGCGTTTCTTTAATACTTACCGGATGCTGGATGTGGCCACGGGCACGGCAGACCTGGCTGTTGGTGTTGCCCGCAGATATTCGCGCACCCGTATAACAGGGCTGGATTTTGTGCGGGAAATGATCAATTTAGGTCGGGTAAAGATCCGGATGAAGCATCTGTCAAACAGGATACAGATGCTACGTGGCGATGCCTTATACTTGCCCTTTTCTGATGGTTGTTTTGATGTGGCCGCAATTGCCTTTGGCATCCGGAATATCCCGGATAAGGTCGGGGCGATCAAAGAGATGGTCCGGGTCGTCGTACCCGGCGGGCAGGTGATGGTGCTGGAGATGACCAGTCCACGCAACGGATCCTTCCGAAAACTTTATGATGTTTATCTGAATAGAATATTGCCATGCTTAGCAGGGACCTTTTCCTCGAATCCCGAAGCCTATTATTATTTAGGGGACTCGATCATGAATTTTCCTACCCCCGACGCCCTGGCCACATTGATGGAGGAAGCTGGACTTACGCAAGTGGAGAAATATTCCCTGACCCTGGGGATCACTCATCTCCACCTCGGCGTAAAGCCTGAGGTGCCACAGCTATGAATGGCAACACATTGAAAGCTTGGGAGTAAGACCTATTACTTTTCCAGAATCTTACTTACTCTCTTAGACAG
>DAOUTV010000213.1 GCA_030668505.1 Desulfobacterales bacterium
CAGCCGCTGGTATACGCCCGGCATGGGCGTGAACTTATGGGGTGAAAGTCCCCTGTATATGAACCCCGTTACTATGATTCCATGGTAGCGAAAGTACTAGCCGAAGGCAAGCGCCTTCGCCTGCTATGGCGTCTCAAGAGGGCGTCATCGTGAGGTGTTGTCCCTGTCTGCCGACAGGCAGGTGAAGGAAGCCGGAGTGCAAAGCTATGAGCCGACCTGTCTGGGGCGCATTTCGTTTTTGTTGATAGACTTAACCTGCCAAAACGCCTCGATGAAAGTTGCTGAAACACAGTTTCCATCTTCCAGACACAACTTGAGACCGGAGGTAGAGAAAAACCTCTGCCGTATCTTCTTTCCAAAAGGTTCCCGGAGCCTTCAGACGAAGATTGATTACACGACGAATAGCGCTTTCGATAGCACCACTGCCAATAGGCACCTTTCGTTGACGGAAGTATCGGTATCTCATGTGATATTGGTGTCTCTCAAAATATCGCAATTCCTTCTCTACGTCCGGCAGAGAATTTTTGCCGGGCATACGGCAACGAATTTGTTGTATGACCTTCTGAATTTGTCCTTGAGAAAGGAAACTTCGTAAATCTCGATAAAGCCTTTTACGTTTGGAATCAGATAGGCCGGGGATAGCCTCAAGGGCCGCGGAAATGTGTTCACAAGCATGATAAAAATCAACCACTTGAGTGATTTTTCTCCAATCAATACAAAGGTTATGAGCTAGTATTTCAATTCGGTCCCATATCCAGTGAGCACCATCAGCTACAAAGACAATTTCTTTGGCCTCCACAACGCCGGCTTCAAGCATATATTTTTCCAGCAAGGCAAAAACCGCATCGGCATTACCTAATGTGGCATCGTGGATTGGAAGATGATCCCTGCGGCATCGTCCTTTGCCATCAAGCGTATAAATAACGAACATCTTGGGTTCGCGCCAACAGCTATGAAATCCGTGGTGTCCTGTAGACAGCCGACGCCCCCGTTTCTGTTTCCTGGTGCGCAACCGGCCACCATCAATACCAATAATAACACGAGCGCCACGAAATCTCTTTCGATCATCTTCGGAAGAGGACAAAGTGGAGCGTTGCCCTAACATTCGTTTGCCTATCTGAACACAAACGTTACGGATCTTTTTGCCTGTAATCTCAATGCCACGGCTTGAAAGCAATCTGTTGGCTATATCCAGAGAGGGACAGAGCACAGCTGCCTGAGCTACTTCCTGACAATAGAGTAAACTTTGACGACTGACAAAACCCAGTCTTTCCAGCACCGGATAAGATCCCTTGACTCCCGGCCTCCTGTTCCCCGGCAAGCGCCTATAATCACGCCGTTTACTCCTTTGGGGCAGGGCGTAAGTGGTACGGACAATAATTTTGCTGCCCGTGGCTAATGTGACGCGCACATCACGAACCCCCTGAACACTAATACCCTGTTCTTGAGCCAATTCTTTACCCTGTTGTCTGGTCTCGTCCCGGTCAAGATGCCAATTCAGACAAGCTGCCATGATCTCGGATGCCATCAAACGAGCCAATCTTAGGATGTCTGCCTCTATGGCCGGCCAGTCACCTTTGTCCAAGGCTTTTTTCCATGCTGGTACCCGTTGCAAAATCTCCCAACATAAACATACAAATACTGATGCGAGGCAGGAAACCAGCATAACGTATGGTTATTGTCCTGATTTTGCAGCCAGGGCAAAGGTATTCGGTGCCACCCGCACAAAGCGATCGCCTTTTTTGACCTTTTTTGTGAGAGCCGAGACAAGAGATTCTCGATCAATTGGGGCATCAAACTGTTCCCTTGCTTTTATGATAATTTCTGTGACATGGAGCGGGCGGTCAGCGGACTTGAGTATGTCCTCTGTAAGGTCTATTTGAGACCTACCTTTGCTTGCTATTCTTTTCCTTTTGGTTGTCTGACCAGAAAACTGCCGAACAACAGATAGCTGAGCCTTAAGAAGTTGTTCATAAAATTCACAAAATTCCTTTTTGTCCATAGCCATAACCTCCCTTAAAATGATAAAGAGATTATGACAAAACTAGGTAGGTCTGTCAAGCATTAAATGACCTACTCTGGAGTTTTTTTACGCTTATCAACAAAAACGAAATGCACCCTATCATGTCAGTGTATTCAATTATCCTGCAGAAGAGATCGAACAAGAATTAAAAAAGGATTTGGAAGCTGTAAGAAAAATGAGTAGCCAATGATCTAATAACAACAGCAAAGAGGCTTGCGGGAGAGTAGCAAGGCTGACCTTCATTCCCCACTGGCTTATATTCCCAAGTTTATATATCTGAAAATAATGTAAATATGAAAGAACGTCCCCCATGGCACTCGGATGGCTATGGGTTAGGTTTATACTGTGTAATCCGTGAAATCTGTGTCTAAAATATTCTAAGTCCGTCCGGAGGGCATTAAGTTGATTCAGAAACGGCGTTGATCCATAGGCAACCAACACATATTCATGAAAAGGGGTGATGAAAATGCAGATATCTCCATTGAGGGAAATAGCAAATGAACTTCCCTTCTTCAAAACCGTGAATGACCGCGAGAAGCTATTAGGTGTCATCGGTGCTCTTGTGCTGCGGAAAATAAGCCTTAGCAAGGCTTCAGAGATCATGGGGATAGAAAGAGAAAGGTTTCTGGGGCTATTGGATGGCATGAAACTGGAGTATTCATATCTTGAGGATCGAGACGTAGAGGTGGAGAAAAAATGGCCCTAAGTCATTAAGAAATAATGTTTTTGCCACAGACGCACACAGAGGGGCACAGACATTGGTGATCTTTGACAATTCAAGCGATACTCCCAATATGATCGCTTTCGAAAAGTTGGGACAGTTGCAGATCGTTGACAGTGACTTGTTTGCCAAGCTATCAAGAAACCTGGAGGCACAGTGAAAGTAAAAAAGAAGAAATTGTCCGACATTCCTTTGGAGATCCGCGCCGAGGAGGCTCTGAAGAAGGCTGTTGCCGATACAATCGCCGATCACAAGCGCACCGGAGATCCGATTGTGATCTGGCGCGACGGCAGGGTGGTCAAGATTCCTGCTGATCAGATAGAAGTCCGTGAGGCCCAGACAGAATATTCTATGTCTACGAAGGGAAAAAGTAGTCAACGTCCCTCGGTTCATCCTGGCGATGACTTAGGGCCGGATACTCTTGCCAGTGTTTTCAAGCAAGCCCAATTACCAAAACCAAGGAAGAAATAGGAGGTCATATTCATAATGCACCGTTTTCTTGTCATAATTGAGAAGGCCGATGGTAATTATTCTGCTTATTCACCTGATCTGCCAGGCTGTGTAGCTACGGGCAAAACTCGTGCTCAAGCGGCAAAGAATATGCATCAAGCTATCGAAATACATGTTAAAGGCCTGCGGGAAGATAGGACTCCAATCCCCAAATCCCATGCCATTGCAGAATATGTCGCCGTCTTATAACCGGTTGGGCCTTAACATTCATCGGCCAATTCAATAATTCGTTCACACAAAGCTGGAGATAAACGGTAACCTATGCTTGCCAACTCCTTCAGAACAGGAGAAACCTCGGCCAACAGCCCTGCTTTTTTTGCGACAATCAAGACACCTCCTGTTCCGATTATATGTATTCCACGCTTTTTTGCGGTTTTCCTTCCTTTTCTATCATCAATAAGTAACAGGGTGGCGTTTTGCTCAGTAGCCAACTGAATAGCCTCGGCTTCTCCAGAATCTACCAATAGACGTTGAATAGATGAGTTGCTCTTATTTTTTAGTTCGCCAATTTTTATCCAACCAGAATGTATGCCCTCAGAAATCGCCTTAGCTCCTGGTCTATCACTTGATATCTTTAGCTCTTTAAAAACCCTTTGTGGAATTAGCACAGAACCAAACAGACTTTGAAGAACAGAAAGACGACCAACGCGTGCCATTCCAATCAAAGGGCCGGCGTCTGCGACAACTAAACTCGTCACAGAGAAATCTCCAATTCTTCATCTAAATCTTCGGGTGGATAATCCACAGCTGCGATTCCGAATTCATCTAAAAGATCCAAGAATTCCTCAATTGATAGAATTGCAATTTTTGCCGCCTGGGAAAGGGTTGCATGACCTGCTTCGAACAAGTGCAAGGCCAACGCTTTATTGACACCATGTTTTAACAAGCGTTCATCAAAGGGCACGGCAAGAAAGGCAGGACGACCGTGTTTTGTGATTAGGGCAAGGCGACCATTTTCTGCATTGCGAAGAAGATCTCCGGTACGCTGGCGAAGATCACGGACTGTAAAGACATCAAGTGTTTCCATGGCACCTCCAATCCCTATTTGTGTACACAATTGATAGCACAAATACGCTTTTCGCACAACATACATATTTTTTGTGCTCTGATTCATAATTACGGCGACATAGTTTTCAGTGTTATTAGCTCACCACAGACACAGAGGGCACAACAAAGGGCAAGGTGCAGCAGCTACAACCATGCCTCCTGGATTCTGACCTCCTCTATTGAGTGAACTCAAAAAGCGAAACCCAAACCATGAGGCTCAATTCCCAATCAA
>DAOUTV010000110.1 GCA_030668505.1 Desulfobacterales bacterium
AGTGCCTTTTTGAAGACAGCATCTGATCGCGGCCTCATAAAGTCTCTCGGCATAGAAGGCGATACCCTTGAAGGATATCTCTTTCCTGAAACCTATCATTTCCCCAAAGGGGTTACGGCTGAGCAGATCATAAAAAAGATGGTTGCCCAATTCCGTTCGGTCTTCACACCCGAGTTGGCCGAGCGTGCCAGCGTCATGGGTTTTAGCATTCACCAGGTGGTAACCCTTGCCTCTATTGTAGAAAAAGAGACGTCAAAACCCGAAGAACGACCGCTCATTGCGGCTGTGTTTCTGAATCGACTAAAACGCCGCATGCGCCTTGAGAGCGATCCTACGGTTATCTACGGCATTGAAGGTTTTGACGGAAACTTGACCCGGAGGGATCTCAAAGCCATGGGTCCGTACAACACTTACCGGATCAGAGGCCTGCCACCGGGGCCTATTGCCAATCCTGGCCGAGCTTCAATTGTGGCCGTTCTTTATCCATTCGAGGAACCCTACCTGTACTTTGTGTCGAAAAATGACGGCACCCACCACTTTTCATCCACCCTGCGTGAGCATAACCGGATGGTGCGGAAATATCAGCTGCGGCGATGAATGCTAGTTACCATCCCCCATCTTCTTGCCATTCTGGAAAGCCCTTTAAAATCCCCCTAAATCACCCTTTAAGAAAGGGGGACTTCTATCGGACAAATCAAAGCTATATCCCCAGGGCGCGGATTTTTTACTCCGCCAAGCGGATTGCATTTTTTGTTCGGCCAATCGTGCCTTGTTAAATGTAGTACCTGTTTAACCGGTCTGTTCACGTCTGCGGGTGTCTGCGGCTAATTAATTCAAAAATCTATCCACAGTCCAAAAAAACTTTTTTGCCTGAAAAAACATTAATTTAAGATCTAAGGGGCTACGACTCACCAGCGACCAATATAGCTCATATAGTATATGCGTATCGAATGACTACTATATGTTGTGCCTTTCTTATCCCCCCACAAAAAACCACAAAATTTCATCTACGCTTTTTAATTTTAACTGCCGCTAATTATTCAAGAAATAATTGCTATGCTTAAATTTTTTTGCTTGACATTATGACTCTAAGCCGGTATTAAGCAAAATAGTGGTGCAAAGTGGGTCTAAATAGGGGCGGTTAAGGTCAAGATATGTTTCGGGGCAGCTCAGCACATAACCTGGATTCCAAAGGCCGATTGATTATTCCGGCTCGTTTTCGGGATGTGTTGAATCAAAGCAATGTAAATGGGCTTATGATCTCGAAGATGGATGGTGCCCTGTGTGGTTATACCTTTGAAGAATGGCGCAAGATTGAAGAGCGTATCCTAAATCTGGCCCGGAAAAGTGAAAATATGCGGCGTTTCCGTCGGATTTTCATAGGCAGTACCCATGAATGTATGCTTGACAAGCAGGCACGCATTTTGATTCCACCACCCCTGCGGGAGTATGCGGGTCTAAACAAAGGGGTCGTTCTTGTAGGTGTGCTCGATCATTTTGAGATATGGGCTAAGGAAAGCTGGGCTAAAGAGGATGAGAATCTGCACAGTGATCTGCAGAACGTGGAACTGAGGAACGAGATTGCCGAACTGGGGCTCTAACCCCGTTAATTTTGGAGGTTGCCGTTCGTTGATATAACATGTGAACTGACAGAGTTAAGGTTCATAACTATGGCCGAGGACATACTGAATTAACGGGGTAAAGGTGAGTGAATCATGCAATATCGCCATGTCCCGGTCATGGTCAAAGAGGTCATTGACTATCTAAACTGTTCATCTGGCAAGGCATATGTGGATGGTACCTTAGGGGGGGGTGGCCATGCTCAAGCTATTTTGGATGCCATTGGTGCAGAAGGCTGTCTGGTCGGCATCGACCGAGACCCGGATGCTATTGCCTATGCCGAAGAATCCTTCCATCGATATAAACCGAACGTTCAAATCTTTCACGATAACTATACCAATCTTCCACAAATTCTTTCCCGGTTGCATATTACCGGGGTGGATGGGATTTTGCTCGATCTGGGGCTCTCACTGTACCAACTGGAGGGAAGCGGTCGAGGTTTCAGCTTCATGCGGGAGGAGCCTTTGGATATGCGTATGAATCCGGAGCAGGGCCACACGGCTGAAGCAATTGTAAACAGGTTATCGGAAAAAGAGCTAGCAGGCATAATAGGAAGATATGGGGAGGAGTCATGGGCCTTTCGTATCGCAAAGTCTATTGTGGCTGCACGCCGCCAGCAAGCGATCCGTTCTAGCTTGCAACTTGCAGAAGTTGTTAAGAAGGCGATTCCAGCCCGTCATCGTAGGGGGCGAATCCATCCTGCCACGCGGACATTTCAAGCAATAAGGATTGCAGTGAACCAGGAGCTTGAAGCCTTGGAAAGATTTTTGGATGAGGCAGTCAATTTCCTGAATCCGGGGGGGCGGCTATGCATCCTGTCGTTCCATTCGCTTGAGGACCGCATCGTCAAAGAGCACTTCAAAGCCCTTGCCCGTGGGTGTAACTGCCCACCCCACTTTCCAATGTGTGTGTGCGGAAAAACACCCCAGGTGTCTATCCTAACCAAGAAGCCGGTGCGACCCGGTCAGGCAGAGGTTCAGGCAAATCCTATGGCTAGAAGCGCAAGGTTACGGGCGGCGGAACGGCTGAGTGACGATTGAATATTGACGATTGAATATTGAAAATCGGGGAAATAAATAGTCAATCGACAATAGTCAATAGTCAATTACAGAGGGGGCGCCATGAAGAAAAAAAGAGTTTCAAAGAAGCGAAATCCCATGATTGGCATACTATGGGTCGTAGCTGTAGTGGTTCTTATGGCAGAGCTCCTGGTCTATACCTGGTGTAGAGTGCAGTATGTGCAAACGGGGTATGAGATTACTGAAGCTACTCAAGAGCACCTGCATTTGAAAGAACTTTACAGTAAGCTCAAGATAGAGCGGGCCCGTTTGAGGTCTCCTGAGCGTATCACGCGTATAGCCCGGCAACGAGGGTTGGTGATGCCTGATTCAAAACAGGTCGTGGTGATTCCATGAGGAGCCGCAGCAAAAAGAAATCGAAGCCGTTAAAGTGGATTCGGTTTCGGATCATTGTTGTGGGGGCTGCTCTGGGGGTTTGTTTTGCCCTCATGATGGGCCGAGCTTTTCAATTGCAGGTCATCGAAGGAGAGCAGCTTCGGTCCAAGGCTGTAGGCCAGTACAAAAAGGCGCTTCACAACTGTTCCAAACGGGGCTCCATTTATGACAGAAACCGTGCTGAGCTGGCGGTAAGCATCGATTTATCTTCTATCTGCGCATATCCGGGAAAGATTAGTTCTACAAAGAAAACGGCTTCGGCTCTGGCAAGGACCTTAAACATGAAGCGACGGCCTGTCTTGGAGAAGCTATTATCCGGCAAAAGATTTGTCTGGATAAAAAGGCACGCAGACCCCACAGAGGTCTCGCAGGTCAGAGATTTGGAGCTGGATGGAATCGACTTTGTAACAGAGAGCCGCCGATTCTATCCTTTGAAGAGCCTGGCTGCACAGGTAATAGGGTTCTGTGGGATGGACGGTAGGGGTTTGGAGGGGTTGGAATTCTATTATGACTCCTTCTTGAAAGGCCGCGAAACCAACCGGACAGTTTTAAGAGATGCCCTTGGCCGGGGGTTTAACGCTAAGGGTCCATCTCCTGAAGGCAAGCCGGGGCATAACCTGATTCTGACCATTGACAAAAACATTCAGTATATTACCGAGCAGGCCCTTTCTGAAGGTGTAATGGAGTTTTGGGCCAAGTCGGGCATAGCACTGGTGATCGCCCCCAGGACAGGGGCGGTACTTGCCATGGCCCACGTGCCGAGGTTTAACCCGAATTCCTTTGGCCAATATGAACCATGGTCGTGGCGGAACCGTGCGATTACAGACTCCTTTGAGCCGGGTTCCACATTGAAGATATTCCTTAGCGCTGCGGCGCTGGAATCAGGAGCCTGCAACCCCCGTTCAGCATTCTACTGCGAGGATGGGGCCTACAGGATCGGTAAGAATGTCGTGCATGATGTTCGTCCCCATGCTGAGCTTTCGCTCCAGGACATTCTAAAATACTCCAGTAACATCGGCGCTGCCAAGGTGGGCGAAAAGGTCGGAGCGGCCTACCTCTATAATAAACTCAAGGAATTCGGGCTTGGCGAAAGACTTGGCGTTGACTGTCCGGGCGAGATTCGGGGGAGCTTACTCCGTGTTGGAGATTGGACTGAGATCGATACTGTGGCAATCTCTTTTGGACAGGGTCTTTCAGTGTCAGCCTTGCAGCTGGCGGCCGCTGTTTCCGCCATAGCCAATGATGGGATCCTGATGAAGCCGTATTTAGTGCAGGGGATGACGGACGTGCAAGGCCGCATAATAAAGAGTTTTCAACCCACTGTCCTGCGACAGGTTATTTCATCTGAAAACGCCTGGCGCTTGACACGCATGATGGAAAGAACCGTGGAGAAAGGTGGTACAGGTGTTCGGGCGGCACTTAGAGGTCACAGGGTTGTCGGAAAGACCGGCACGGCCCAGAAGGCCGACCCCGCAAGACGGGGGTATTCAAAGGATAAATACATATCTTCCTTTGTAGGATTTGTGCCTGCTGAAAACCCTGAGATCGTTGTTCTGGTGATCGTTGATGAGCCTCAGAAACACCATTATGGCGGGGTTGTGGCTGCTCCGGTATTCAGGCGTATCATAAGAGAAACGCTTCGGTATCTGAAAGTTCCTCCTGAGCTGGCCACCCCTGAATTCACAGGCCCTGGCCGGGGGAATAAAAGAGAGGGTCAGCGCCGGCCAGGGGAGACTCTCAGGGTCTCATACGAGGCACCGGCAATGGGGTGAAGCTAAGTCTTCTTTTGGAGGGCGCACCTGTTATGCGTTTTGTTGGGCTCGAAGATCAGATCATCGACTCGATCCACTATGATTCGCGTACTGTTACGCCCGGAGGGCTCTTTGTAGCTATTCAGGGCCATCGCTGCAACGGACACGCCTACATTCAAGAGGCGATCGAAAAGGGGGCGGTTGCTGTCCTGACGGAACAGGAGTGGTCCGGGTCGCCATTGATAAGTGTGGCTCAGGTTGAAAATGCCCGGCTGGCACTGGCTGCCGTCTCATCAGTATTCTACGGGGATCCGTCCCGAGAGCTTTGTGTAATCGGCATTACCGGTACAAACGGTAAGACAACAACGGCCTATTTAATAGAGTCCATCTTGATTGCTGCCGGCTTCAAAGTCGGTGTCATTGGTACCATCAACTACCGATTCGGAGGACAAAGCTTTACCAATCCGGTGACGACCCCCGAGTCCCTTGATCTGATGCGGGTGTTTCGCAAGATGGTCGACAGCGGGATAACTCACGTGGTCCTTGAAGTCTCATCCCATGCCCTTGATCTCCATCGCGTGGCCTCCTGCGAGTTCGATGTAGGGATTTTTACCAATCTGTCCAGGGAACACCTAGACTATCACGGAGACATGGAAACCTATTGGCAGTGCAAAAAGGAACTTTGCGTGGGGCGACTAGGGATCGGGTCAAAGCGGGGGCGGGCCGCAGCGATTGTTAACTGGGATGACCCAAGGGGAAAAGAGTTGTCCGGAGAGGTCTCGGTTCCGTGTTTGCGAGTTGGGCTTTCAGAAGACTGCGAGATCCGGGCTCAAAACATTGACCTCGCCATGGACGGCACCACAGGCAATGTACACACCCCAGAGGGCGATTTTGATTTCGCATCTTCCCTAGTGGGAACCCACAACGTGTACAATATCCTGTCTGCCACAGGTACGGCAATACGGCTCGGGGTCACGTTGGAGACGATTCAGAAAGGGATCAAGGATCTTCAGGGTGTGCCGGGTCGGCTTGAGTGCGTGGCCAATAATATTGGAGTTTCAGTCTATGTCGATTATGCCCATACGCCGGACGCCCTGGAAAATGTGTTGACTGTTTTGAGAGGACTCACTTCCAGCCGAATGATCACCATATTTGGTTGCGGTGGGGATCGGGATCGAGACAAACGCCCCATGATGGGCGCGACCGCAGGCCGGCTCAGTGATCTTGTGGTATTGACTTCTGATAACCCGCGTACCGAGGCGCCGGAGGCCATACTGTCGGCTATTGTGGAGGGGGCTGCTTCTGTGCAAAGTCACCAATATGTCCCCCGTGAATTGGCAAAAGGGTTTAAGACCCGAGGCTATGTCGTGGAGCCGGATCGGAGGAAGGCCATTGCATTGGGGCTTAACGCGGCGAGGTTCGGGGACACAGTGCTCATTGCCGGCAAGGGACATGAAACCTATCAGATCTTAGGTGAGACCACTATACCGTTTGACGACAG
>DAOUTV010000243.1 GCA_030668505.1 Desulfobacterales bacterium
GCTTCGCCCCAATTGGCCTGCCCTGGCGCTTCAGTTTACTATAAGCTACCAAGCCGGTAATCCAGGTCTGGGCCAGGGAGTAGTGGAGTGATGGAGTACTGGAGTTAGCTCCTTAGTTCTAAAATTCGGGTTTTTTCTGGCAAAACATAAATCCGAAATCCGAATATCGAAATCCGAAACAAATTTTCAATTTTCAAAATGCAAATGACCAAAACTGAATCCACAACCATAATCATGTCAAATAACTTGGATTACATGTTTTGAACATTCGAACATTTGTATTTTGGATTTGTTTCGAATTTCGGATTTCGTGGTTAGCGCAAGGTTGCGCCTGACGGCTTGAAAAGATGCACTTCGTGTCGTATTTCCGCTTTATGCGGAGTTAGGTTCAAGGAGTTGTAAAATTACCGAAATGTATTTTAATAGGGGGATACAGTCATCATGCTTCATTTGATGAGGAAACATGCCGGCTCCTGGATGATCAAAGTGGTGCTGGGAGTCATTGTAGTAGTCTTTATATTCTGGGGTGTGGGGAGCTATCGGGCCCAGAGAGGGAACCGGATTGCGGTTGTAAATGGTGCACCTATTGTTCTTGAGGAGTTCCGAGGTGTTTACGACCAGTTGCGGGAGGGATATCAAAGACAGTTTGGCGATGCCTTTGATGAAAAACTCGCCCAAAGCCTTAATCTCAAGGGACAGGCATTGGACCAACTCATCAACCGCCGGCTCCTTCTCCTGGAGGCGACTCGGCTCAACTTCCGCGTGACCGACGATGAATTACTCAGGGCAATCGAACAGGTGCCGGCCTTTCAAAGGGACGGTCGCTTTCACCCGCAGGTCTATCAGCGAGTCTTGTCGCGTAACCGGATGACACCAGAGATATTTGAAGAAAACACGAAAAATGACTTTCTCATAGAAAAACTTCAAAGCTTTTTCCTCGGCAGCATCAAGGTGTCCGAGGCCGAGGCCCTTGAAACCTATAAGTGGCTTGAAGAAAAGGTTAGCCTCGAATACGTGGTCTTCAATGCTTCGGCTTACAGTAACATCGAGGTAACTTCAGAAGAGATCGAAACCTATTTTACGAAGCACAAGAAAACCTATGAGATACCCCCTGAAGTCAAGGTCCAATATCTCCTGCTTGATTTCAAGGGGTTTGAAGCCCAGGTCAAGATTTCAGAAGAAGAAGTCCTCACGTATTTTGATATCAACAAGAAAGACTACGGAACGCCCAAGAAGGTCAGGGCACGCCATATCCTGTTTAAGGTGGAGCCGGGCGCCGAACCGGAAAAGGTAGAGGAAGCCCGGAAAAGGGCCATAGATGTTTTAAAGAAGGCAAGGTCTGGGACAGACTTTGGCAAGCTGGCCCGGCAATACTCTAGTGATCCGGGTAGTCGAACAAAGGGGGGCGATCTGGGATACTTTGCCGCAGATCGTATGGTGAAGCCCTTTTCAGATGCTGCCTTTGCCATGAAGCCCGGCGAGATCAGTGAGCCCGTGAGAACACGTTTCGGCTGGCATATAATCAAGGTGGAGGAGATCCAGGAAGCCAAAGAACCGGTCCTGGCCGAAGTCGCAGGCGAGATTCGCGACAAGCTTTCGAAAGATGCGGCCAGAACCCTCGCCTTTGATCGTACAGAGGAAATCTATGAGGCCTGTTACGGAGCCGGCGGCATATCAGACGTTGCCAAAGCCAATCAGCTCAAGGTACATGAGACCGGGTTTTTCCGCCGCAACGGGCCTGTTAAAGGGATCAAAGAGGGGAAAAAATTTGCCGGGACAGCCTTTGCTCTCGCAGAAACCGAGGTCAGTGAGCCCCTTGAACTGTCAGACGGATACTATATAGTTGAACGGATCGCCAAGGAACCAGCCACCATCCCGGACCTAAAAACAGTGGAAGAAAAGGTAAGGCAAGAGCTGATCCAGACCAGAAAAAACGATTTGGCCAAAAAGGATGCCGAGGAATTCTTGAGTTCCCTGAAAGGCGGAGCCGAGTTTCAAAAGGCTGCCTCGAACCAAAAGTTTAAGGCAAAGGGTACTGTTTTTTTCAAGCGGTCCGGGGCGATCCCGGGGATCGGTTTGGAGCGGGAGATCCAGAACGCGGCCTTTCTGTTAAGTCCATCAAAACCCCTTCCGGATGCTGTGATCAAAGGAAGACAAGGATATTATGTAATCCGATTTAAGGCTCGACAGGAGGCTGATCCAAAGAAATTTGAGATTAAGAAATCGGAAATCACGTCCTATCTCTTGCTCAGTAAACGTCAGGGGGCTATTAAGGAATTGCTGGCTCTGCTGCGCGAAAAGGCTGAGATCACTGTTGAGGATGGATTTCTGGATTGATGACCACGGAACGTGTTTTTATCTCTCACAGAGCCCCCAGAGGTTCACCCTGTTAGATAAAAAAGGAAGTTCATTCGCAAGTGCTGTCCTTAGCGTTCTGCAGATAGATTTATCGTGTAAGGCTATCATACCATCTAACAGGGCAAGGAGTTCTTGAGTTGAATCCTTGAGAGGAGGATTCAACTCAACCGGCCATCCCGCTATCGCGGGAGATGTTCGCTGACCCCAAATCTTTATGTCGCTGCCCAATCATGGCATACCCCAGATGACACATGGCACACTCTGCCTTTGGCAGAGGAGTGTTGTCTGATTTTTCCTCTCAAAAAATCAGATAAACTATTCATCTCTGAGACCTATGAAATATCCCAAACTTCGTCCCGTCACTGCGTTTCCGATCATGTACTCGGGCAAAGAGATGATCTGTTTCAAGGACTTAAGCGGCCTTGTTGATAATACGATCCTTGTGCCCAAGCCGGTCTTTTTAATTATATCGATGCTGAACGGAGAAAATTCTATTCGGGACATTCAGGCTACCTACATGCGCAGATTTGGAGACATGCCCTTTTCTGATCACATACAAAAGATCATCGACGACCTGGACAATAACTATTTTTTGGAAGGGGAGCGATTTGAGGCATACCAGCAAAGGTTAAGAACTGAGTTCAAGGAAGCCGCTACACGTGCCCCCCTTAGCCTGGGAGACGGTCCGCGCCATGAGCCAGCACGCCTGAAAAAGGAGCTTGCATCTTACTACAGCCACCCTGATGGGCCGGGGGAAAGCCTGCCGGAAATTCCCCCTGGGACCATCAAAGGTGTCATAGTGCCACACATTGACTACATGAGGGGCGGCCCGTGTTATGCGTGGGGGTACAGAGGGTTGGAAACCCTTAAAGATGTGGATACCTTCATCATCTTTGGCGTCAACCATGTAGCCGGCGAGCCCCTTTTTACAGTCACCCAAAAGCACTTTGAGACACCGCTCGGATTGATGGATACTGACAGAGATTTTGTTGAGGCTTTGATTGCGAATTGTGACCAAGATCTGCTTGAAGGAGAGTTCTATCATCGGAGTGAGCACTCCATTGAACTTCAAGCGGTGTGGCTAAAATACTTATATGCAGACATAAAAGATGTGAAGATGGTTCCCGTGCTTTGCGGAAGCTTTGAAAGCTTCATGGCAAGGGGCATTTCTCCATTTCAAGATGCAATGGTTTGTGATTTTATCAATGGTGTCAAGGAGACCATTGCCGCTTCAGGCAAGAGGATATGTTTGATGGCAAGCGTCGATCTTTCACACATTGGTCCGCAGTTTGGCGATGAGTGCCGTGTCTCACCCGGCGGTCTAGCCGGCATACGGAGTGCTGATCTTGAAACTTTAAGCACAGTTGAGGCCCTTGACCGGGAAGGTTTCTGGCAAAGTGTTGCAAGGGATGGAAATCAGCGGCACATCTGCGGGCTTTCCGCAATCTATACGTTTCTCAGTATGGTAGAGGCCGGAGAAGGGAAACTGTTAAACTATTCCCAGTGGCGAGATGAACAGGGGATGGGTTGTGTAACCTTTGCAAGCATGATCTTTTGCCGGTAA
>DAOUTV010000069.1 GCA_030668505.1 Desulfobacterales bacterium
AGCGGTATTTCTCGCCGGACCTCGATATCGTCTTTTGAATAACCTTTTTCCTCTATTAGGAATCGTGCAATCTTTTGTCTCGCACGCTCATCATGAGTATCGACGATCCTTTGACCAGTAATGTAATCCACGGTTTCACCCAAGATCAGATGATGTGTCGACATGGTATCCTCCCGACCATTGGCTTATCGATGTGACATTGGTCAGTATCAAGTGAAGCCTCCCTGTGCTCCCGCACAGGGCATCCTGACTGTTTCTCAGGATGGCGGAACTCGCCGAAGCAATAACCCGCCTTCGCCAAGGCTATGGCGGGTCACCACGCCATTTCAGCCGTTCAGCCGTTCAGCCGTTCAGCCGTCGTAGCCGAGGCTACTATGGCGAAGTCGGCTCGTAGCCGAGGCTACTATGGCGAAGTCTGCTCATCCCCGTGCTTCCGCACGGGGTATTCTGGCGAAGGCGAGTATAAGTATGCTTACACTGACACTTCTATGGAGACATTTCCAAAACCTAATGGTCCATTTTTTCCCCACAGCTCATACAGAAGTTTGCTGTAACGGGATTTTTTACATCACAGTGACTACACGTAATGTGCCTTTTTGGTCTTTTTCTTTTTGTCTGTTTAGCCACTGCTCTTGGTTTTCCGTCCCTTTTCTCTTCATAATTCGCAATTGCTTCGGCAAGAGCTTTTGCCCCAAGGTTAGAACAGTGCATCTTTTCTTTCGGCAGACCATCCAGGGCCTCTGCAGCGGCCTTTTTTGTTATGGCTTTGGCCTCCTTCAGGGTTTTGCCCTTGGCCATTTCACTGACTATGCTGGAGACTGCAAGTGCTGCAACACATCCAAATGTCTGGAATTTTACATCAGCCAATTTTTCATCCTCGACCTTGATGTAAAAAGTCATCATGTCTCCACATACCGGATTGCCAACTTCTCCCATCCCGTCGGCATTCTCTATGACACCAGCGTTTCTCGGATTTGAGAAATGATCCATTACTTTTTCTGAATACATTTTTTGCCTCCTTGCAACTCGTTAGCACTTTTGTGTCCTTTAATCATATCGGACAAAGTGATAGAATTAAGTTCTTGGTGCATGGCTCTTGTTGCCGTTTCCCATATGCCGCGAGTCAGACATGTCTCAGATCTGTCACATGTATCAGGGTTTTCAATACAATCCGCCAGGTTGATTCCACCTTCGAGCAATTCGACGATTTCCCCTACAGTAATCTCTTCAGGGGGCTTTGCAAGCTCATGACCTCCTTTGGGACCGCGAACGCTTTTGATATAATTAGCCTTCTTCAATGGTATAATGAGTTGTTCAAGATATTTTACGGAAATATCCTGACGCCTTGCGATCTCGCCTATCTGTACGGGACTCTCGCCATAATGCTGTGCCAAGTCTAACATCATTCTGGTTCCATACCGACTTCTCGTTGATAGTTTCATGCAAGGGCCTCCTGTTATGCAGCTTCCTTTGTCCTCCACAGAGGAGAGAGTGAACGAAGCTTATCAACAGCTACGGGAAGTTTTTCCAACACATATTCGATCTCTTCTACGGTGTTGCTGTTGCTGAGCGTAAACACGACAGAGCCTTGGGCCAGAGCAGGGGGTATTCCGATTGCTACTAGGACAGGAGAGGTCTTAAGGGCTTTTGAGGCACAAGCAGAACCGGTATTTGCATAGATACCGCTTTGGTTGAGCATGAAAATCAATGCTTCTCCTTCAATGGCCTCAATGCAAAAGCTTGCATGGCCGGGAAGCCTCTCCTTGGGATGGCCTGTATATTTGACCTGCTCAATCCGCTCGGGCACACCCGCAACAAGGAGGTCCCTTAGTCCTTGCACATGGTTGACTTTATCGGGCAGTTCCTTTGCGGCAAGCTCTGATGCCTTGCCAAGTGCAACAATGGCAGGGACGTTCTCCGTCCCTCCTCTTCTGCCACTTTCCTGGATACCGCCATGAATTAATGGCATAAGCCTCAGATTATCTCTGAAGTACAGTGCTCCGACCCCTTTGGGCGCGTCAAGAGAGACACCAGAAAGGCTCAACAGATCCACATTCAATTCATTGACATCGACAGGTATGTTGCCGACTGTTGCTACAGCATCCGTGTGAAAGATAACCCCTCTTTCTCGACAGATGGCAGAAAGTTCCGATATGGGCTCGATGGTTCCAATCTCATTGTTTGCATGCATGATTGACACAAGTATGGTCTCAGGTCTCATTGCTTGAGACAGGCGTTGCTGATCTACAAGGCCGTATTCATCGACGGGCAAGAAAGTCACCTCAAAATCCATACGTTCCAAAAATCTCGCTGAATTGAGAACAGAATGATGTTCAATCGCAGAAATAATAATGTGCTTCCCCTTCTTCTGTCTGGCCAGAGCTGCGCCTTTAATGGCGAGGTTGTTTGCTTCAGCGCCTGATGAGGTGAATATGATTTCCTCTGCTTTCGCACCAATGAGTTTGGCTACCTTTGCTCTTTGTTCTTCCATGACCTGCTTGATCTTTGAACCCATGTCATAGACAGTCGAAGGGTTACCAAAGTGCTGGTCAAAATAAGGTAGCATGGCTTCAATGACCTCTTTTCTTACAGGCGTTGCTGACGCATGATCCATATAGACATTTTTCATATTAGACCTCCCTATTTATTCTTTCTTATATAGAGCTTATAACAATCGTCGTCTTCCTCGATGCCGATAAAATCCTGGCCACATTTTTGACACCAATTAGGAATATCCTCCAGTGCCCCGTCATAGTCGGTAAGCACCTCTAATACCTGCCCCTTTTTTAGGCAATTCAGCTTGTCGCCAGGTTCTAAAAGATGCAAAGGGCACACACGGCAAACCAGATCTAAAGTGTCATCTGATGGCTGATTCTCAACAAATTTCATTACTTGCTCCTTTCAGCGCTTGGAGTATTTGATTATATAGCGCTTTATTCTATACTAATTAAGTATAGTATAATAATGCTTTTCACTGTGTCAAGGAAGATGGTCTCGAAAAAAGTCGGATTCGGGGAAAATGCCATTCCCGCCTGCCAACGCCTTAGACAACATTCAGCTTATTTGCCGGCATTTCCGGCAATGGCGGGCAGGTCGACAGCAAAGAGAAACTTAATGTTTTCAGACGTTGACACTCACCGTAGGCAATTGTAGTCTATATACCGGAAGGAGCAAAGATGGCTGTGATCATTTCCAGAAATGTCGATATAGGACCGTGCACGATTCACAGCCTGCAAACCAAGAATACACAAGGTCACGACATCGTTCTGTTGCATGGAGCCAAATTCCAAGCCGCAACCTGGAAGGAACTAAAAACGTTGGACCGCCTGGGTGACGCAGGCTATAGGCCATACGCCATTGATCTTCCGGGTTTCGGCAAATCTCCAAGAAGTACTGTGGCATATGATGCCGTGCTGCAGGCGTTCATCAAGCAGGAAAAGCTCTCCCGCCCCGTGCTTGTAGGACCATCAATGAGCGGCAAGATTAGTCTGGATTTTACCTTAGATTATCCGGAGTCTGTTGGCGGGATAGTCCTGATCGGGGCTGTGGGGGTACGTGAGAGAAGCGAAGAATTAAATACGATCAACCTTCCTTGTCTGATCGTTTGGGGCAGTACGGACACTATTTCCCCTCTGGACAATGGACGTCTCCTGCACCAGAAAATCCGGGGAGCGGAACTGCGGGTCCTTGATAACGCAGGCCATCCCTGTTATTTGGATCAACCTGACCAATGGCACCAAGAACTGCTATTGTTTCTCAACAAACACTTTGGGCTGACAGCCCTAAAGGAGGGAGACAGTGACAGATAAAAACAAAGAACCGATCGACCTGCTGAAACGACGGGCTGACAAGCTGCTAGACCAGGAAAGACGCAAGGCGGCGGCGGAAGAGGCCGGCAAGGGACTTGAATGGCCCGGAGCAAAGTTCGCGGCTGAAATCGAGTCGATAGAGCTGAACGAGAAGGTGCTTAAGGGTGTAAAGACCTTTATCTGTACCATAGCTAACAAGGTGAAAGAAGCAGAGTCAATCCACGAGGTTGAACGCTTGTGCTTTGGGCTTGCACTACTCCTTCTCAGGGACTACGACCGCGTGGCGTTCGATAAGCTCCTGAAGATGATGAAGGACGAGTTGGATCTGGGCTAGTGGCCATCCGGAAATACCCCAAATTCCTCCCCGTTTATACCAAAACTTTTCTGCCATTTTGCCCTTTTTCGGCATTATGAATACAGGGTGCTTTTGTGAATCGATATAAACCTAACTCGGACAAGCCGGAACCAAAACAAGAAAATTTTATCACGAAAACACGAAAGTACGAAAACACGAAAAGAAGCAATTTCAGATACTAAAACCAAATGTCGAGTCAAATCCCAATGACAAATTTCCAAAGTCTATCACATTGAATTTTAGGCGCATTGCATTTAATTGTGCTTTGGTCTCTTTCGTGCTTTCGTCCTTTCGTGTATTGCGGCTTTTCGCCTTGAGAAGAGACGTGATTGTTTTTCAATTTTCTGCCAGAAAAAACACGAATTTTAGAACTAAGGAACTAAATTGAAAAATACTCGCAGGGGTTAAATAATCCTGACTTGACAAAGTGTTACGATAAATTGAATGTGATTCCGGCTGTGACCGTCTCATCCCTCCCGTAGCCTTCGGATATCTCCGACCCGAAGAGTGGCCTTTGTGGAATCAAAATACTCGATGAGAGGAATGGTGTACTTGCGAGACACCCCTGTCATTTCCTTAAACTGCGGTGTGGTGATTTCGCTATTGGCCTTCAAAAAAGATATCAGCCTGTTTTTCAAATTCTCTATGACGCTTCTGTGAAAATAGAGGTCATCCTTTACCTTGACAAGGGTTCCCTCTTCCAGCATGTGAATCAAGATCTCTTTTACATGGGCCGGATTCTGCTTATGAGATGCGACCAGATCTCTGAAATATGGCGGTTGCAACCCACTCTGAAGGTAAGTCTGTTCAATCCTGTGTCTAACATCCTTCTGATCGGCCTCTAAGGCCACTGTGTGCCCGGAAAGGCGTATAATCTCTTTTTCCTGGATAACGATGTTGCTCTTGGTCATGTCCTGAACCAAGAGACTAAATAGCTTGCTGCTCAACGAATGGGCGAGCTTGGACTTTAGCGCTTCCATGGACATTCCTGCTTTCAGCGGGTGGTCTTTGTGATAGCTTTCCAGGATCTTTGAGGCCTTCTCGCGAAGCCCATGAAAAATTGACCCGTGAATGAATGTGCGATTCTCCCTCTCTATCTGGACGATCGCCCTTTGTGAAAGGAGGTGTTGAAGGTGCTGTTCGAGGTCCTTTTCGGAAAGGTTTGTCATAAGTCTCAACTCAGAAAAACGAACGCCCAGAATGCCGGACCCTTTTGTATGGTAAGTAATGATCCCCTCAGCAGGGCTTTCAGCCAGACCTTTAAGCTCTGCGACTAGCGATTTTTTGAATCGTTTGTGTTTTCTGGGAATCGGGTTAAGGATCTGGCCGCCCCCAATTGTCCTTATGGGCGAATAACTCCTGATCACAAACCGATCGTCTTTGATCACCGCCACGGGGGCGTCGAGCCGGAACTGGGCAACAACCGTCTCACCTGGAGATAGCTCCTCGCGGTCCAAGAGGATAACGTAGCCCAGGATCTCGCTTGTACCAGTATGGAATCGAACCTTGGTGCGGTTCTTAAGTGGCTTTTCATTGGAAGAAATGTACACCAGGGAAGCATCTACCATATAGCTGGGCCTCAAGGTATTAACGCCTCCCACTACATCCCCTCTGGCTATGGCATTTCTATCAACTCCCTGAAAGTTGATAGCCGTCCTCATGCTGGTCACCGCCTGGTCCACTGTATGGCCATGAACCTGGATACCGCGAACCTTAGACTGGATACCTGAGGGATAAATCATAATCGTTTCGCCTACCCGGACCTCCCCCGACACCAAGCTCCCGGTAACAACCGTTCCAAAGCCTTTCATGGTAAAGACACGGTCCACGGGCAGGCGGAACAACCCACTGGAGGCGCGCTCGGGAACCGCCTTACACAGAGTCTCTAAGGACTCAAGAAGTTCGTTGACCCCCTGACCGGTTAAAGAGGAAACCGGGACAATAGGAGCGCCTTCCAGGAAAGTCCCCTTGAGAAATCCTTGAACATCGTCTGCAACCATCTCCAGCCATTCTTCATCAACCGTGTCAATCTTGGTCAGGACGACAAGACCATGCTTGACGTTTAGAAGGCTGCATATTTCGAGGTGTTCCTTTGTCTGAGGCATGACCCCCTCGTCAGCCGCAATAATCATGGCCACAAGGTCGATTCCCGAGGCGCCTGCTACCATGTTCTTGACGAATTTTTCGTGGCCCGGCACGTCCACAATGCCCACGCGCTGGCCTCCGGGAAGGTCAAGCCAGGCAAAGCCCAACTCTATTGTAATCCCCCTGAGCTTTTCCTCCTTCAGGCGGTCCGTGTCTATGCCCGTCAAGGCCTTAATCAGGCTGGTCTTGCCATGGTCGATGTGCCCTGCGGTGCCCAGAATAATCTGTTTCAAGGATCAACCCTTCCTTATGGCCCCTTCTTTCGCTTGCGAAAGCGTTCCGTGATGTAGGCCAGGCCAACCAAGCCGATGGCAAATCCTGCGGTGCCAAGAAAAGTGGCCTTGGGATAAAAGAATTTTGTCAAGAGAACGGCAAAAATAGCGCCCATTATGGCTCGAAAGACGAATATCATCAATGCACTCAAGGGGATACCTCGCTGGCTAAAACGCGGGATTTGTATATCTCCGAGACAAGCTGAGATATACAAGAGATTGATTTTACCGTCAATCATAAGTTTGAATAGCATTCCCAGTGCTGACGCACATCTTTTTCCATATTTTCAAGTGCCTGTTATTACTGAATAATACCGCCTTTAATGATTCATTGTCGGAAATATTCTTCGTGCTGTTTTCACCCCCACCCCGACCCTGCCCCATCAAGGGGGAGGGAGATTATCTTAATGCTTTCAACATATTAATCCCCTCTCCCCTGGCGGGAGAGGGTTAGGGTGAGGGGGAAGACGTGCGTCAGCACTGTAGCACTCTGAATGCCCTTGAAAACTCTTGAATCGTGTGTTAATAAATTTTTGTTAGTCTATGGTGGGTGTAGCTCAGTAGGTAGAGCACCGGGTTGTGGCCCCGGCGGTCGAGGGTTCAAATCCCTTCACTCACCCCATTTTATTGTGAGACCTTTGCAAAGCGTACAATTTTGTCCAAGGTCAAGGAAGACGAAGATTTTAGCCGCAGGAATACTTCAAGTATTTTGAGGACTAAGATCTGAGTCTAACGCAGAGATTGGGCAAAAGGGCATGCTTTGCAAAGGTCTCTCTGTGCGCCCGTAGCTCAGCTGGATAGAGCGCCGGACTTCGAATCCGTAGGTCGCCCGTTCGAGTCGGGCCGGGCGTGCCAATAAAATTTACTGATTACGACCTAAAGTGATCGGTTCCAGGTTCAAGGTTCAAAGGTTATAGTCTACTGATATCCTTAACTTTATAACACAATGCTCTGATTAGCCTCTTTCACCCATTGGGTGAAACATAACATTCGTCTCTGTTGACGC
>DAOUTV010000088.1 GCA_030668505.1 Desulfobacterales bacterium
ACCCTTAACAAATATTTATATTCAATTGAACTCGATTGCGGAAGTGGATAGCTCACTGGTGGGGCTCCCGGACTTCAAATCCGGTGTGGGGCGCTAAAACCGTCCCGGGTGGGTTCGATTCCCATGCACTTCCGCCATTCCATCTAATTATTCCAATAGGTTATCCCCTCTTTTTATCACCAAAAACATGCCCGGAAATATCTTTAGCATTTTGAGGGTAGTTAGTCCAGGTGATGTCAAAAAGATTTCTTTTGTACCTTTCCCCTTTTTAGGCGGTTATGACCAAAAAACACATAGACAACCATTATACAGGTTTTACCCCACACACACACAAATTAGAGAGGGGAGACAAGTTTGAGTTCACTATTATAGTTATGACCTGCCCTGCCTGCCAAAATCAGATGAGAGAGTGCGACCGGCCCGACGCTACCCATGTATGCCTGAGATGTGGGATCACTGCGAAGGTCGAGAAGGAGAAAGAAAAGCCGAGCATGATAATGTCCCGATTGCCCAGAGATAGGAAGGATAGGAAGGTACCAAACCTACACAGCTTGTTGCCGACTGAGCTCACCTGCGGCGGGATCATGTTGGACTTGCAGACGATGTCTCCCCGTCAGGTGCAGCGATTGGTTCGCCAATTCTATCTGCTCTTCATGTAGCTTTTTAAATCCCTATAATAATTCTCATGGGGGCCGATCATAACCAGCTCAAGGTCGCCGCCGACAAACCGGTAGGCCAAGAGGTACTGAGTAGTCTGAAGCTTGAATTTATGAACGTAAATCCCACGCAGGTCACCTTTCTTTTCAGATCCGATAGAAGGATTGTTTGCTATTTTTCGAATCTGCTTGTCTAATGCCCTTTTTTCGCGCTGTGCAAATTTCTTAACTTTTCGCTCAACCGACCGTGATTGTACTATTTTCATGGGCAATTATCCAAATTTGTATTCAGAAGACTCCCCCTGTTCCAACTCTGCAAGGCCAATCAATATTTCCTTAATTAGGCTATATGTTAGATCAGGATTCTCTTCAGAACACTTGCCGATTCTTGCCCAGTGTTCAATCTGTCCGGTTACGGATCGTTTGTCGATTCTGCTGTAGATCTTGGCTTCCCGAACCAATTCCTCGGATACTCTGACTGCGGTTGTCATTTTCAGATCCCTCCTAATTTCAGAGCTTGTTACGAAAATAGCACAAATAGTCGCAAAATGCAACACGTTTATGTTAGGCTTGTAGGATTCGGGGTAATGGGGGGTAATGGTGTCAAATCTTGAATAGTGAATAAGGTGGCACTATTCACTATTCAAGATTTGACACCGAATCACGCGCAAACGGAAATTGCCCGAAGAATCGGTGTGTCCCGCAAACACATCAGTGAAATCGTAAACGGCAGGAAAGGCATTAGTACGGATATTGCCTTGCGCTTATCAAGGCTGTTTGGAACGTCTCCAGAACTGTGGCTGAACGGTCAAATAGCCTGGGATGTGTGGTACGCTATGCGAGGAGAAAACGCTTACAAATTGGAAGCGATTGAGCCAGTGGCCACATCCGTATCCGTTTGAAAGTGCCTTAAAGGTTTCATCCATTAAATATGATTTTGTGTGAAGATTGTGAAGATTGGAACATCCTATAGCCCCCCCTGTCCTCCCCCAGTGGATTACTCTAAAGGTATCGTAACCACAACCTCATTGCCGGTACCTATGTACTGCAAGTTGAGAAAAATATTGGTCATGACGATACCTCGGCCATGATTGTGCAGGAAACGAGATTCATCCAGATCCAAATACTTCTCGAAGTCAAACCCAGAGCCCTGATCCGTGATCAGAACGGTCATTCTGTCTGGATATCTCTTAATTTTTACCTCCACATTCTTGTTGACATGTTCAGGTAGCGCAAGTCGCCTTTCTATTTCAGAGTGCCATGTTCCATTGTCAATGTATTCGGTTTTCTCATCATAGGTAATACCGAGATTCCCGTGCTCAATAGCGTTGATGATCAGCTCATTGATGACCGCAACCTTCTTAGGAGATGGGCTGGCGTTTGCAATTCTCACAGACATGTATTCAGCATCGGTAAGCGTTCGAAAACGAAATGTTCCTTCCACCATCAAACCAAAGGGATTTTCACTTTCTATTATCTGCTTTCTCAACGCCTTTTTTGCACGAAAATCAGAGATGGCAGCGCCGACAATTGACCGTAATAATTCCACTTCAATCGGCTTTATTAGGTAGTAAAAGGCCCCTTCGTCAACACCCCGCTTGATACTCTCCGTATCATCCATTGCTGTTTGCATGATAACGGGTATATCCTCAAGTCTTGGTTGATTCTTAATCCATCTGAGCACTTCAAACCCGTTCATTTCAGGCATCATAATATCAAGGAGGATAGCATCCGGTGTATCATGTTGCAAAATATCGAGACACTGGAGGCCATCTTTGGCTAACACGACTTCCAGCCCCATGCTTTCTAACAATCCCTGAAGCGCCACGCGGACAGTCAGGGAGTCTTCTACTACAAGAATCCTTTGGCCTTGAATTTCTTTATTCATTTATCCTATCCGTTTCCCTCTGGCATATCAAGAGCCACGATAGCTTCCGGCTTGCTCGTCTGCTCCTTGCTCCATAGCCCGAATCGATTCCAAAACCCGGCTTAATTTTTTTTCCACATTGCATAGCAACACATAATATTTCTCTGAAGCCCCTTCTTTGATTGCCAAATTCAGTTCCTGTGCTGCAGCCTGCACATCTTTGGCTGAGATGCTGCCAGCCACCCCTTTGAGAGTGTGCACAAGCCGATGAGCCACCTCCATATCTTGATCGTTCAGAGCATTGCGTATCTCCTCCACGGCGCCGCCAAATTCTGTAGAAAACGCTTTCAATAACTTCTTGAAAAGCTTTTTGTTGCCACCCAATCTTCTGAGACCTTCTTCAATATTGATGCCGGGCAATATAGAAGGAAGGTCTTCTTCAACCTCCTTGCCGCCATGATGGTCTATAAGCAGCCCAAGGCCCGTCTGTCTTTTCCCGGGCTTTATCCATTTGCTCAGCTTGGAATACAGGCCCTCAGAATCAATGGGCTTGGCAACATAGTCGTCCATACCCGCTTCTATGCACTTTCCCCGGTCACCTTTCATGACATGGGCCGTCATGGCAATGATGGGAATGTGAGTTGCGTGTTGGGGTTTTCTATATGGTTCATCTCCAACTTGCAACTCTTTGCTCGTTGCTCGTTGCTGCTCCTCATTTTTCCGAATGACCCTTGTTGCCTCAAAACCGTCCATTTCAGGCATTTGAATGTCCATAAGCACACAATCGTAAGAGGCCCTATTCACGGCCTCGACCGCTTCTTTGCCGTTAGTGGCTGTCTCCACAATAATCCCGGCATTAGCTATTATCTCAGATGCGACCTCCCGGTTGATGGTGTTGTCTTCCACCAGAAGAATTCTAGCCCCTCTGAGACGTTCCACTATCAGGGATTTGCTGGTAACAGCCCGATATCCCGGGGCTGTCTCTTCCGACTTCTTATGCCCGAAGAGATACATAATGGTGTCTAAAAGCAGGGACTGCTTTAAGGGCCGAATCAAGAAGGCGTCAACACCAATGGCCTCGGCCTGCCGCATCTCCTCCTCTCTGCCAAAACCGGTCGTCAAAATGATAGGGATATGTGCCAATTGGGGATCTTCTTTTATCTCTTTTGAGGCTGCAATGCCATCTATCCCGGGCATCTCCCAGTCCATGAGTACCAGTTCAAAGGGTTTCTCTCCGGTCAAGCTTTCCCTTAACTTTGCCATTCCTTCTTCACCGGAGGAGGCTGTATCCACCTCAAAGGCAAAAGATTTCAATATCTCCCCTGTGACGATCCGGGAGTCCTTGTTGTCGTCAACAATAAGGACTTTTAACCTCTGGATGCCGGAAGGAGCGACAAGCTTTTGTTCTCTGTCCGCTGCTTGCCGATCAAAATGTGCCGTAAAAAGGAAAGTGCTTCCTTCTCCAAGCTCGCTTTCCACCCAGATCTCCCCTTCCATCATTTCAACCATCTGCTTGCAAATGGTCAGCCCCAGCCCGGTGCCTCCGTACTTTCTGGTGGTGGAGCCATCTGCCTGAGTGAAGGCGGAAAACAGTTTCGGAATCTGGTCCTGGGTTATGCCGATACCCGTATCCTTTACCGAAAACCTCAGACTGGCTTTGTCCTGCGATTTGTCTATGCAGACCACTTTGATTAGCACCTCTCCGCTGTCCGTAAACTTCAACGCATTGCTTGTCAAATTAATGAGAACCTGGCCTAACCTCAGCGGGTCGCCAATTAGCGCGCATGGCATATCATCATCAACCGCGATGATTAGTTCGATTTCTTTTTCCATAACTTTGTCGCGGAACATGTCGCTTAGGTTTTCCAGTACGTCGCGTAACTGGAAATCTACGTTTTCCATCTCAAGCTTGCCCGCTTCAATCTTTGAGAAATCCAGAACGTCGTTGATGATTCCGACCAGCACATGAGCAGACGTCTGTATCGTGTTCAGGTAATTTCGCAGCCTGGGAGTCAATTCCATGTTCAGCGCCAAACTGGCCATGCCGATGATTGGGTTCAGGGGTGTTCTGATCTCGTGGCTCATGTTGGCCAAAAACTCGCTTTTGGCCTTACTGGCTGCTTCGGCCACCTCACGTTCTCTTTGCGCTTTTTCTTTTTCTTTGCGCTCTGTGATTTCCACTAGTGAGCCTTCGTAGTAAAGCACTTCGCCGTGAAAGTCGCACACTGCCCTGGCGGAAATAGAGGCCCAGAACACGCTTCCGTTCTTCCGGCGCATCTGCGTTTCCGACTCGATTACCCGGCCATTTTCACGGAGGATACGTTCATAGTCTTGGCAATCCTTCGGGTTGACATAACATTGTTCGGCGATATCGGTGACAAATACGAGCATCTCCTCTGAAGAGTCATAGCCCAGAATTCCGGCCAGAGATTGATTTGCGCTGATAAAGCGGCCGTCCAGCGAATTCTGGAAAATGCCTTCAATCGCATTTTCAAATATTTGGCGGTATTTTTGCTCCATCTTGCGGACTTCTTGTTCGCTGCGCTTGAGCTCTTCTATCTTCCCTTCAAGAGCAATGCTATATTCCTTTAATTTCTTTGCCATATCCTGAATACCAATTAGCATGGTATTCATTTCAATCAGTTTAGTATCAGGAGCCTCTACATCAAAATTTCCAAGCGAAATTTTTTCCAAAACTTCCGACAGCATATCTATATCAGTCAATAGATCAGCCTTGAAAGTAATAGAGGCTTTCCTGTAATTCTGGAAATCAGTAATAACCCTGTTTATTACTTCTGCTAATCCCTTTTCATCTTCAGGATATTTACTATCATCTATTTGGCCTTGATATTTGTTGGATATTATCTTTTCCAGCTGATTTCGAATTTCATCAATCATGGTAGTCTTGTTTCTCAGGTGAAGGGTAAAACGGCCGTCAAGGGAGAAGTCCCATAGCCAGGCAATACTGTCACCACCGGTGACATAAATCTGGGAATCGCCCAAGCATTTTCCTTCTATTTGATACCATATTTTTCTTTCATCTCAACCACATACTCATTAATTAGAGAGGGATGCCCCATGACAAAAATACATTTTTCGTCACCTTTTGCTCTACAAGAGATTTCTTTTGCTACCAACTCTACTCCAAAGGCAACCTGGCACCATCCTGATGAATATCCTGCGTTCATATGACATACAGGACGATTGACTTTTATGCCTTCATCGATGAATGAATATGCTTCAAACGAATAAGGGTGGTCGTAAATGAGGAAATAGTTTTCATCAGTGGTTGGGTTTGATTCGGGAAAAATATCAACAAATGCCCATCCGACATATGCAAAATGCACCGGACCTGCCGACAAGGCTGTCGGTCCTTTTTCGAGCCCTAATTTTTTCATAAAAAATTCGGCATCTTTTGTACCTGCAGCTCTTCCTAGACTATATGCAATTTTTTCGGCAGCTAATCTACCATATTGTTTTTCTAGTATCTCTTTTAACTGGACACTGAATGTCGCTGCACGTGCAAGTATATACCTCTCTCCAGTAATAGTGATTTCCCCCTTTTCGGGAACTCGATTAAGTCCTGAAAAGAAGTTTGTCATTTCCTTCTCCGCTCGAACAAATAATGGTTCAAGTGGCTCAGGACATTTAACATACTTTGGCCTTGAACTATTCACGATTTTCCTCCTTGATGTAAGCTCATCTCCGACTTCCTGAGCCGCTCCAGCCCCAGAGCCCTTCAGGCCGGCTTTGGCCGATCGAGCGAACTAAGGGCTCGCGCAAAAATAACTTACCATTTTGGCATCCCAGCTTCAGGCTATCTTTGGCCGATACTCATTCGCAAAACCCTCGAAATAGCCTGCTATTCCTGCGGTTTTGCTCAATCGGATCGACCAAATCTAACCCAAATCTGAGCGCCAATTCTGCCAAGTTGTTTCTGCGCGAGCCTTAAAGACTTTTTGAAAGATACTCGGTATTTTAGATATTCTTTTCGTCAATCTAATGGCAGAACTTTAGCGACATCGACCCCATCTTTGAAGATGCCCGGCAAATGAAACGATTTTTGGGCGATCAATCGGATTAATCGGGGTTAGCCATAGACTCTTGACCGCCATAAATGGCGGGGTATTCACGTTATGATTTTCATAAATCATTTGAGTCTAACAGCAATGAAACTCCCCGCCGCAAGCGGACGGGGTATCACAATGGAATACCATTTATACCCCCTCACCTTCACCCTGTTAAATTTCCCGAAGGGAACCCTATTTAACAGGGCAGGCCCTCTCCCACCAGTCATCGATCCTGAGGCCTCAGACCCGAAGGGGGGAGAGGGAACTATGCGGTAACCCC
>DAOUTV010000180.1 GCA_030668505.1 Desulfobacterales bacterium
AACAGGTTTTGGATTTTGGTCATTAGATATTCGAATTTGTTTCGAGCTTCGATATTCGAATTTCGGATTTATAATATCGCCTATGCGGGTACTGCGCAATCTCTGAAATTATGTCAGTTATTCCTGGGACATGACACTAGTTCTCAGGTCTCCATTTTACGACCTTCCAGCCATCCTTATAAAGTCCCTTGTACAATATATGGTATGCTTTCCTATAAGAGCTACAATATGTAATAAATTAATATAAATTAATATAAATTAACTTAAATTGCTTGACAACGTTGGCCTTTATGGGATATTAATATAAATACTCATCTATTTATCACTAATAAGTAAACAATGCGGGGATACCCAAATTTCCTCTCCCTCTCAATAGCCCTTCTAATAGGGCTGAAGGGTTGTGCATGGGCACTAATTATAAAACGATGGGCCCTTTCAAAAGAGACCCTCAAGAAGATATAGAGATCCCTTTGAAAATCACGTTTCTGGTCATTGCGAGGAGCAACGCGACGCGGCAATCTGATTGATAATTCAATAAAATCGAGATTGCTTCGCTTTGCTCGCAATGACAAAAAGGGCCTTTTTCAAAGGTCTCATAGAAATCCCCCAAAGTTTTCGTGGCATATAGATTGCATGTCAAAACAACATCTTAAACACCACAGATGGTAGCTTATCATTTATTCGGCTACTGGGAGACAGTCTCAGATGGGAAAAAATTCATTAAGACACATTCGCGAATCATTCTTGATGAGCAAGGCCGAACTGGCAAGAAAAGCCGGGGTGTCCCCTATCACCATTGACAGGATAGAAAAGGGATTGAGTTGCCGTATGGAGACCAAACGGAAGATCCTTTTAGCCCTTGGTTACAAGCTTTCTGAAAAAGACAAGGTATTCAGTGGCTGAGGATGCGACATGATTTTTGAAAGAAAGGAAAACCTCATAGGCCTGGACATTGGCTCCCGAACAATTAAGCTGGCTGAGGTGTTACAGACAAAAAAAGATCGAATCTTACAAAAGTTCGGCATGGCTGACCTACCAAGAGATGCAATAGTGGAAGGTCGTATCAAAGAGCCAGCTGTAGTGTCCGATACAATCAAGGGCCTTATTGATGACTTAAAGGTCAAGGAACAGAATGTGGCCACCTCTGTTGCCGGTTATTCGGTTATCATCAAGAGGATCACAGTGGGAAAAGTGACAGAGGAGGAACTGCACGACAACATCCAATTTGAGGCTGAACAGTATATCCCATTTGATGTGCAGGACGTTAACATCGATTTTCACATTATTGGAGAACATGAATCAAACCCGAATCAAATGCATGTGATGCTGGTCGCAGCCAAGAAGGAGATCATTGATGAGTATTCAGACGTTCTGGAAATGGCAAACCTGAATCCCTGCGTGATCGACGTTGACGCGTTTGCTCTGGAAAAGGTTTTTGAAGACAATTACCTGAACGAAGAAGGAAACATTGCCCTGATCGATATCGGGGCCAACAAGATGAATATAAACATCGTAAAAGAATATATGTCTGCCTTCACCCGAGATGTCTCTATTGGAGGCGAGCAGATTGTCCGAGATATTGCCTCCCGGTTTGAGTGTTCATTTGAGGAAGCCGAGGCTGTCATGCTGGGCAAGACGAAGGACAAGGCGCCTCAGAAAGAGGGCGAGACCAAGGACAAGGCTCCGAACAAGGAAGAGGTTCAGGAGATTGTTCGTTCCTTCACCTTAAGCTGGTGTAAGGAGCTTAGGCAGGCCATCGATTTTTACTATTCTACATATGCTGACGAGGACATCAAGAAGATCATCCTGAGCGGTGGTGGCGCAATGGCCGAGGGATTATCCGGGCTTCTTTCAGCAGAGACTTCCTTGGACGTAGAGCTGTGTAATCCTTTCATTAACATCAAGATAAACGAAAAAAATAACGATATAAACTATCTTAAAAAGATTGCCCCTCAAGCTGTGATCTGCATGGGCCTGGCATCAAGGAGTCTGTTCGACAAATGATCCGAATCAATCTATTGCCGGTTCGAGCCGCCCAAAAAAGGGAAAACATTCGACGGCAGGTATCCTATTTTTTGGGGTGTGTTATTCTTGTTGTCGTCGCCATGGCTTACTTTACGATTAGCCTGAACCGAAACATATCGAACCTGACTGTTGAGATAGAAGATGCCAAGAGCGAGCTTACGAAACTTCAGGCCATCGTCAAAAGAGTTAATCAAATCAAGAAGGAACTTAATAAGCTTGAAGCGAAAATGGACGTCATAGCAAGGCTGGAGGCGAACCGCGCCGGCCCTGCTCGGATCATGGATGCCCTTACCAGCCTGGTGGTGGCAGATAGGATGTGGCTGACTAAAATGTCTGAGGTCGGCGGGAAGATGAATCTTTCGGGGGTGGCCATGGATAACAAGACCATCGCCGATTTTATGACCCGCCTTGAGAAGTCGCCTCACTTCAATGTGGTGGACCTCATATCCTCCACACAGGTCATGCTGGAGAAAGGCAAGAAGTTTAAGAAATTTACGATAGTCTGTCGGGTGTCGGGCAAAGGGCCGAAGGCCTCCTAGGGCGATATGGAAAAACTTTCAATACCAAGTTTGCCTTTTGACAAGATTGCGGCACTGAACCGAGTACACAGGATTGCTATCTGCGCAGGAACGTTCCTGCTACTTGTGGGGCTGTTTTTTTATTTAATCTATATGCCGAAGGCCGCCAGAATCAATGAGTTGAAGGAAGAATTCGATGGTCTTCAGGTCAGGCTGACGAAAGCAAGGACATCTGCAAAAGAGTTGGACAAATACCTGAGGAAATACAAAGAGGCACAAGGAAAGTTTAGGCTTGCCCTTCAACTTTTGCCGGACAAGAAAGAGATTCCGAGCCTGCTTGAGAACATATCAAAATCGGGTCTACGTTCAGGCCTGGAATTCCTTTTGTTCCAGCCAAAGCCAGAGGTCTTAAAGGGTTTTTATGCTGAGATTCCTGTAACTATAAAGGTAAAGGGCGGATATCACAACTTGGCTGTTTTTTTTGACCAAGTAGGACGACTTTCCAGAATCGTCAATATTTCCAATATCGAGATCAAGAGCGCAAAAGGTCCCAAGAAGGGCAGAAAATATCTGGCTGCATCATGCGTTGCGACCACGTTTCGATTTCTGGAACAGGCTCCAAAGGCCGAACAGGCAAAGAAGAAGAAATAGGCAATAGGGGAAAAAGGGGCTGATATGACAATTACAGCCGGCGCTCGCAGCTTGCTCCTCGGGTTGACCCTGATTCTGTTCGCTGTAGCAGGGTGCGGAAATGGTTCAGAATCGGAGCCTCCCAAGCAACCGGCAGTGCTTCGAAAAAAGATAGCCATGCCCAAGAAGCAGCCCCCCCAAGCCGTGAAACCTGAAGAGAGGGTGGCCGCCAAGGAGAAGGTTTCCGAGGCCAAGGAGAAGCTTTCTGAAACCAAGGAGCAGCCCCCCCAAGCCGTGAAACCCGAGGAGGGGGAAACCAAAGAGAAGGTTTCCGAGACCAAGTCCGCGACCAAGCCTCCTTTGCAACAGGCCAAGGCGGAGCCGCTGATGCCTGAGAAGAAGCCCATGGTCCAGCGGGCCAAAACGAGCCCCAAGCTACCTGCTGAACAGGCCGGGAAACAGCCAATATATAGTCCGAAAGGTAAAACCGATCCTTTTCAGCCCCTTTTTGCAACAGAATCTCAACGTATGGCTCCTGCCGGGAAAGGTGGGAAGAAAGAAAAAAGGCCTCCTCTCACACCGCTTCAAAGATTAGATCTGGGCCAGCTGAAACTCGTAGGCATTATCGTCTCTCCTAGTGGGAACAAGGCCATAGTCGAAGAGCCCTCCGGAAAAGGATATGTTATCACCACGGGAACATATATTGGTAGGAATTTTGGACGTGTGAAACAAATACTCTATGACAGAGTCATCATTGAAGAACACGCTGAGGGTTTTGCTTGGGAAGAGCTGATACCTCAAACAACTGAATTGAGACTTCAGAAAAGGTCGGGCAATGTATAACACAAAGCATGCTTCAAAACGGATCTGGCGCAACATTGGGCTGTTGTTGACTCTCGTACTCATCATAGGTCTGATGGGCGGCTGTGCTTCCAAGGCACCTACCAAACCGGGTGGCCTTGAACAGGAGGCAGCTTCCGGGGAGAAAGTCATTTGTGAAATTACGGTTTCCGAGGAAGCGACCCAGTCCTTGGTCACCATCAAGGGTAACCAGCCCCTGCCTTATACCTCAGTCAAGCACCTCTTGCCGCTTGGCGTAGTCCTCTATTTCCCGAAAACATCGTTAAAAGGGGTCCAGGAGACCTACACACCTGAAAACACGCTGATCAAAGGCATTATTACCACTGAACAGACGGGCAATGGCGGTTACTCCAGAATTCAGGTCAACCTGAAAGATGATGTTCCCTACAAAGCAACTCAGGAAAAGAATCAGCTTTTGGTCTATTTCAGAAAGCCAATAGCAGAATTAGCTGAAGGTGAAAAGACAGTGGCAGCAACTCCCAAAGAGACCGGCAAGCCGGTTGTCCCGGAGCCGGAAAAGGGCATTGGAGTTGAAAAGGTGCTTGAGCCCGGGGCGGTGGGGATGGAACCTAAAGGCTTGGCAGCGGTTTCTGCAAAAACTGAAAAGGCTGGAAAACCGACGTGGGTGAACCGGATAGATTTTGTCATGCTGAAGGGCAACAAATCAAGGGTCATCGTAGGAACCACCAGTGCGGTCCGCTTTGAGACAGTAAAACCCTCTGACAAAAGGCTCTTGTTGAAGCTCTTTAGTACGAAGATTCCGAAATTTCAAAAGCGGCCGCTTATTACCACCCGATTCAAAAGTGCTGTTGATCTGGTTGTTCCAATACAAACGGCCAAGATGGGAGATACGGCCGTCATAGCAATACAACTCCGAGAGGCGGTTCCATATAGAGTGGAACAGAAAGAAAATGTTTTAATTGTTGAGCTTGAGCCCTCTACTGTGCCTCCCAGGCCCATGCCGGATGTGAAGGCGCCGGAATGGCAAC
>DAOUTV010000171.1 GCA_030668505.1 Desulfobacterales bacterium
AGCTTCAGCGGAGTCCCTTTGCTAACAGCCAGTTAGGCCTGCCCTGGCGCGACATCCCAAGATGATTTTGGTGCCCATGTAGTCCCGGTCTGGGCCAGGGGCTCTTCAACCGGGAACCGTGAACGTTGAACCGCTCAACCCGGGATTAAATAATTTTGGGAAAAGATTAACTAAGAAATGTTTGACAAGCCATAAAAAAAAATATATCTTGCCAAATTAAGTGTTTGGGAATTTCCTTTTTTGTGCAAAGTAGCCGCTCATTTAAGTTCGCGATTTTGTGAGTTGAAGCGGGTGTAGCTCAGTTGGTAGAGTACAAGCTTCCCAAGCTTGGTGTCGCGGGTTCGAGTCCCGTTGCCCGCTCCATTTTGGCCCGCCTACGGCGGGATTAGCCGTTTTCCCTTTTTGAGGCAATGTCTTTGTGGCTCCGCCATAGACGGATAAAGCATTTGCTTCGATCAGTGGATATTTTCGATAATCTTTGCCCTTGGTTTTTTTCTCAAGTAGTTTAATAAGAAGGTTATTGAGATAGACCGTGGCGGGGGAAACGGGCAAAGGCCCGTTTTTTTTTTGGATGAATGAGTGGGCCCAAAAATTTATCGCCGATGTGGAGCTCTTAGCAGAACCGCTCCTGAAGTCAGAAGGGATAAACTTGATCGACGTGGAATATCGAAGAGAACCCAAAGGCTGGGTCTTGCAAGTTTATATAGATAAACAAGGGGGGGTCACCTTAGACGATTGTGCAGTTATCAGTAATCAATTGGGAGACATCTTAGACGCAAGAATGCACTGTGATGAGCCTTATCACCTTGAGGTCTCATCGCCGGGTATTGACCGGCCATTAACTAAGCCAAAACATTTTGCCTACTTTGAAGGCAGGTCGGCGGTTATCAAGACTAATCGCTTTGTGCAAGGGGAAAAGCATTTCAAGGGGACGCTTGCTGGATTTTCAGAAGGCGTGGTTAGGCTTCTAGTTGACGACCGGCCTGTCGCTATCCCATTTGAAGCAATTGTAAAGGCACATCTCGACTGGACGTTTTCATAGGAGAAAAAGGTGTCGAAAATACTAATTTCGGAAGTAAGAAGAGTCATTGAACAAGTCAGTCGTGACCGGGGCATTGAGAAGGAAGTTCTCGTAAAGACTCTTGAAGAAGCACTCAGGTCCGCTGCCAGAAAAAAATTTGGAACGAGGGTAGATATCGAAGCCCACTATAATGAAGAACAGGGGGAAATTGAGGTTTTCCTCTTCAAAGACGTGGTTGAAAAGGTCACCGAACCGGAACTGGAAGTAGACATAGAAGAGGGTCGCAAGCTTGACCCAGGGTGTCAAGTGGGAGACAGCCTAGGGACTAAGATGGACGCAACAACCTTTGGGAGAATTGCTGCACAGTCGGCAAAGCAGGTTATCATACAGAAAATGAAAGATGCCGAACGGAGCGTAGTCTACGAAAGTTATACCAATAGAAAAGGGGAAATCATTAACGGGATAGTTCAAAGGATAGACAAACGGGACATTATCGTCAACCTAGGTCGGACCGAAGGGATTCTCCCTGTAGGCGAGCAGATTCCTAGGGAAACCTGTCGTCGTGGAGAGAGGATTCGGGCTTACATATTAGACGTGCTTGAAGAGTCCCGCGGCCCCCAGGTAATACTGTCTCGAAGTCATCCGCAGTTCCTGATAACGCTGTTTAAGACTGAGGTGCCGGAAATTAGCGAGGGAATAGTAGAGATTATGGCAGCAGCCCGCGAACCAGGCGGTCGCGCAAAGATCGCCGTGACATCCAATGATTCTGATATTGATCCTGTAGGCGCTTGTGTTGGCATGAAAGGGACACGGGTTCAAAGTGTGGTTCACGAATTGAAAGGAGAAAAGATTGATATCATTCCTTGGCATAGCGACCCGGCAAAGTTCGTATGCAATGCCTTGTCACCAGCCGAGATCTCCCGGGTTGTGATTGACGAAGTCAACGGGTCAATGGAGGTAATTGTACCGGATGAATATTTGTCGGTGGCCATTGGGAGACGAGGGCAAAACGTGCGCCTTGCCTCAAGGTTAACAGGCTGGAGCATCGATGTGAAGAGTGAAACCGACTATAGCCGTGCCATGCAGATCGGCTATGACTCCTTGATGGGTCTTCCAGGGGTAGGGTCCAGCACAGCCGATGCCCTTTACGAACAAGGTTTCTATTCAATTGAAGAACTTGCCAATGCCTCTACTGAGGAACTGCTTCAGATTAAAGGAATCAGCGAGAAAAAAGCGCAAACCCTGTTGGAATCGGCCAGAGAGGCCATCGAGATGATGGTTGCAAACGACTATAAGAAGAACGATAAAGACATATCTGAAGAAATGGCCGGCCAGAGCAGCCCTGAGGGGGCTGCGGATGATGCGAAAGATCCCGGGTGAGACAACTGGACCTGAGGAGAGAATATAGTTCGCCTTGCTCACGATGGGCTCATAACCAGGAAGAAGAAATGGGTGTAGTATTGCCCGGATACTCAAAGCAGGGAGAAATGAATGGCAAAAATTCGAATTTACGAACTTGCCAAACAGCTTAATATGACCAACAAGTTGCTTCTGGATAGGCTAAAAGACATCAATATAGCTGTGAAAAGCCACATGAGTGTCATTGATGAAGAAGCAGTTGCTGGCATCAAAGAAGCGCTTTTCCAAGGCAAGTCAGAAATAGTAACTGAGAAACGAATCAAAGGCACAATTATCAGAAGGCGGAAAAAGGTAATCGAAAAGAAACCGGAAGCAGAAGCGATTACTCCTGTTGCCAAGGTAGAGGGTGAAGTGCCATCCGAGCTCACAGAAAAAGAAACACCCAAGGTAATGCCGGACCAGATTGTTCCCCCTGTGTCCGATGAAATCCCCAAGGAAAAGGTGGCCAAGATTGTTGAACCTGAAAAGTCTGCTGCCAGGACTGCAGTGGAAACGAGTAAGGAGGCTGTTTCTGAACCCGTGGAGGTAGAGGCTAAGCCTGAAAAGGCAAAGTCGGCAAAAAAAGCCAGGATAAAGAAGAAACCAAAGGCAAAAAAGGAACGACCGGCTAAGATCATTAAAATGCCGGAAGTCGAACCGGTTGCCGATGTCATCTCCCAAAAGGAGCGGGCTAAGCCGGTCAAAGAAAAGGCAAAACCCTCAACACACCTGAAGGTTGTTCCCAAGCCCAAAGAAGAAAGGCCGGCAACCGCTAAGGTCAAAGCCAAGAAGAAGGAAAAAAAGAAACCCGTCAAACCGGAAGAACGAGAGCAGTTTTTCAAGAAAAAGATCACCTTTAGAAAGAAGGAAGTCCTGGACAAATCGGACCTCTACGATGCAAAAGCTCTAAGGTCCCGTAAGGGCCGCAAGCAGCGCAAAGGGAAGGTGGCAATCAAAGGCGACAAAACATTGATTACCACCCCCAAGGCCATCAAACGTCGTATCAAGATCGACGAAGTAATTGTGGTATCAAATTTAGCCAAGCGGATGGGAGTAAAGGCGAGTGCAGTAATCAAGGAATTAATGGCTCTTGGTGTCATGGCCACCCTGAACCAGGCTATCGATTTTGAAACTGCCGGTGTGGTTGCAAGCGAGTTCGAGTACGAAGTCGAAAAGGTCTCTTTCGAGGAAGAGAGTCTCATAAGTGCTGAAAAGGATGAGCCGGAAAAATTGAAACCCAGACCGCCTGTGGTGACCATTATGGGACATGTTGACCACGGCAAGACATCTCTGTTGGACGTCATACGGCAAACCAACGTCATCGATGGCGAAACAGGCGGCATCACCCAGCATATCGGAGCCTATAATGTAGCCCTCAAGAAGGGGCAGATAGTATTCCTTGATACGCCCGGCCATGAGGCATTTACGGCTATGCGTGCCAGGGGGGCGGAAATAACCGATTTAGTTGTTTTGGTAGTAGCGGCCGACGATGGGGTAATGCCTCAAACCCTTGAAGCTATCAACCATGCCAGGGCGGCCGGTGTGCCTATTATGGTAGCCGTAAACAAGATTGACAAACCAGAGGCAGATCCTGAGCGGGTGAAACGCCAATTGGCAGAACACGGCCTCTCCCCCGAGGAATGGGGTGGTGATACCGTCTTTGTGAATGTGTCGGCTAAGCAAGAGAAAGGAATCGATGAACTTCTGGAGATGATTCTCCTCCAGGCAGAGGTTCTGGAATTGAAGGCAAATCCTGACAAACTTGCACTGGGACATGTTATTGAGGCCAAGCTTGATCCTGGTAGGGGTTCGGTAGCCACGGTAATGGTTCAAAGGGGAACCCTTCATGCCGGTGATGCAGTCATATGTGGACTTTTTCATGGAAGAGTTCGAGCTATGATTGATGATCGGGGCAAAGGTCTAAAGAGCGCCGGGCCATCCATGCCGGTCGAGATTCAAGGTCTGTCCGGGGTTCCGATGGCTGGTGACGACTTTATGGCCTTGGCTGACGAGAAGGTGGCAAAACAAGTAAGTTTCCATCGTACCCAGAAGCATCGGGGGCGCGAGCTGGCACAGAGTAGCAGGTTGACCCTGGAAAAATACCATGAACAAATGGAAGCTGCCCTTGTCAAGGACCTGAACATAATCCTCCGGGCCGACGTGCAGGGATCTGTCGAGGCCTTATCAGAAGCCATACAAAAGATTGCATCAACAGAGGTAAAGGTCAACATAGTCCATTCCGCCACTGGGGCGATCACAGAGTCGGATATTATGCTGGCCGCGGTATCCAACGCTATCGTCTTCGGTTTTAATGTCCGGCCCAATCCCAAGGTACGTGACCTGGCAACTGAGCAAGATGTAGATATCCGATTCTATGATGTGATCTACAATGTTATTAACGATATTAAAGGGGCAATGGTAGGCCTGATGGAGCCCACGTACAAGGAGCATATCGTGGGACGGGCAGAAACAAGGGAGATATATAATATCCCGAAGGTCGGAACCATTGCGGGTAGCTATGTGACCGAAGGGAAAATCGAACGTGGCCAGCCTGTCCGGCTCATCCGCGACGGAGTTGTAGTCTATAGCGGAAAGATAGCCTCCTTGCGTCGCTTCAAAGATGACATCAAAGAAGTACAAAGCGGCTACGAATGCGGCATTGGCATCGAAAACTACAATGATATAAAGATCAAGGACATAATGGAATGTTACGAAATGGAAGAGATCAAACCTGTCCTTGA
>DAOUTV010000153.1 GCA_030668505.1 Desulfobacterales bacterium
AGCTTTCAGCCTTCAGCTTTGAGCTTGTCCTGCTTGTCCGGGTTAGGAAATAGACATGAACTGGTTCGTGCTGTCCCTTGCCTGCGCCTATTTTATGTCCACAAGCGAGCTTTTTTCAAAGCTGTTGATGCGGGACAATGACGAATGGACAATAGGCTGCGGCATGGTATTGACATCACTCACCTTCCTTGTGCCCCTACTGATAGGATTGGATTCGTTCCCGTTAAGTCGGGATCTGGTAGTCCTCATGGCTATCCAGATCCCTTTTGAGATTCTTGCCTATTACATATATCTCAGTGCAATCAGGATAGCACCCCTGTCACTTAGCGTACCGTACTTAAGCTTTACACCCGTGTTTGCGATCCTCACAGCCGCCCTCCTGTTGCAAGAAAGAATATCCTTTCAGGGCTTCCTTGGAATACTGATTGTCACGGTTGGCGCCTACGTGTTGAACATCGAACGCTTTGTCCACCATCCTCTTGCCCCCTTTAAGGCAATCTTCAAGTCTCCCGGCTCCCGGCGTATGCTTGTGGTAGCAATTATCTGGAGCCTGACATCGACCCTGGGGAAAAAGGGCGTTCAGCTTTCTGATCCACTATTCTTCGGGATCTTTTACACAATATCGGTATCCGTTCCTATGCTGGCTATTGCAGGCTGGCGTATCAAGCGTGGTGTGGCAACGGTTAACTTGAAAGGTCGACATTTGATCTGGCTCGCACTGGGAGGCCTGGTGACGGCACTGGCTACATTGACCCATTTCCATGCCATCCAACTCGCACCGGTTTCCTACATGATCGCTGTCAAGAGAACCAGCCTGGTCTTCAGCGTCCTATACGGTGGCTTGATATTCAAGGAAGCGCATATCAGGCTCAGGCTCCTTGGAGCCAGCATCATGTTGTCGGGTGCTGTCATGTTGTATCTTTCCTGAAAGGAACACTTCGCTTGAGGACCGATCCTCCCCCTTCCGGGCAGAGGCCTATTGGAGCGAAGCCCCATAAGCGCCAAGTTGTTTTGTAAACGTTCACAGGTGACATTTATTCCGTACGGAATCGTTTTGAAAGCTGAACGTCGAACATCGAACATCGAACGTCCAACATCGAATGTTGAATGGGAAAACATGAAGAAACAGAGTTTAAAACCTGAACTACTAAATGATATTTTAGAGGAAACAGAAGAATTAATTTAGATTTTCGTTACAAGTATCAAAACGGCCGTTCGACAGGCTCACGGCCCTGAGCGGAGTCGAAGGGCTGAAAAGAAACAGAAATAGTCATTCAGGGTTCGGCATTGGTTTTTTTATTTGATCTTAAAATAATTTGAAGAGCGGAGCGACATCATTATTCGACGTTGGACGTTCGATGTTCGACGTTCATCTTTTAATATGTTCGCTGTTCATTTTTCAAAACAATTCCGTACAGAATAAATGTAACCTGTGAACGTTTACAAAACAACTTAGCGCTTATGGGGCGGTTGTACCTGGGGCCTTGGGGGGGGTGGCTCATCTCGTCAGCTTTTTGCCAGACCCAGAAAGATTGGATCTTGCGTCCATACGTTCAGTGTGGAGCCACAAAAAAGGCATACTATCTTGATCAGGCTTGGGCAGGGGCGCTGCTGTACAAACCGAAAAGTTAGGTGGCGGGGGGCCTTTTCTCTTGTGTTTGGGGCAAGATTTGGATAGGGATGTGATTTATGGAAACTTTAAACCCTCCCCGTGGTAGCATCAAGGGTTTTATTCGGTATTTTTATGATCGTTTCATCCGACTTCACGGCAGCCCTGAGCAGGTCGCCTGGGGAGCAGCAGTAGGCTTTTTTGTAGCTATGACCCCGACAATGGGCATCCAGACCTTATTGGCCGTTCCCATTGCGGCCTTCTTCAAAATCAACAAGATCGCAGCGGCCGTAACCGTGTGGCTCACCAATCCGTTTACAGCACCTTTTATTTACGGATTTAATTACATGGCAGGAGCAAAACTGCTAGGTTATCCACTAAAAGCCCCGTTCTTTTCCAACCCTTCATGGGAAACATTGTGGCATTCCAGCAAGAGCGTCTTTCTCTCCCTAATGGTTGGCGGCACCCTGACCGGCATAGTCGTGGGCGTAGCAGGCTACTTCTTGACTTTGGCTATGGTTAGGGCTGCTCGGGAAAAAGCCCGTCGAATTAGACAAAGAAAAAAGGGTTAATCTGACTTCTCCGGTTTTATTTTTTCTCCCAGCGCAAAAGTTCTGTTACCTTGCTAAGGGTGCTTCCTTCCTTGATTTCTTGACGGATTCGGTTCTCTCTTTCTAAAACGTCCATACTGCGGTTAGCATATTCAGTAGCTATTGACCTTGGCAGAACCACAACCCCGTCATCGTCCCCGAGAAGCCAGTCGCCATTTTCCACCCTGCGGCTACCCACCGTTATGGGAGCACCGATTTCCCCAAAACCCTTTGGCTCACCGGCATTGGGCATAATCAGTCTTGTAAAGGCTGGAAACTTCATTTGGGCAATGTCGTAAGTATCGCGGATAGCGCCGTCTATGACCACTCCCGCCACCCCTCTCTGCAGTGCAGAGTGTGTGGCTAACTCTCCCCAGATGGCTGGGCCGACCCCTCCTGCGTCAATGACGATCACATCCCCTTTTTCTGCGATATCAATCGCTTCAACAGGCTTGGCCCAGTCGCCCGGATAGGTCCTGACAGTCACGGCCCGGCCTGCCATGTTGATCCCTTTAAATAAGGGACGTATACCATCCAAGACTCCACCCCTGTGCAAGGCATCTGACAGATTTGCTGCGGAAACCTGCTTAAGGATGTCTCGAATATCCGCCTCGGTGCCCCTCTTAAAAAGCTTGGTAGGGATGGCGACCATTTCCTCCATGGCCTTTTTTATGTTGCGGGCCGCCTCCGTGGGGTCAGCCGCCTTTGTAATGGCCCCACCCACGATAACAACCGATGCACCTGCTTCCAGTGCGCTGGGCGCTGTTTCAGAGTTAATCCCTCCGGCCACTCCTACGGGCAGGAAAACAGCCTCGGCCACACGGCGCAGGGTTTCAAAGGGGTCTTTCCCCTCCATTTGTTCGTCTATGGCACAATGGACCGTGATGTAATCGGCTCCAAAATCCTGAACCTGTTTAGCCCGAGACACAGGGTCTTTTACTGCAATCAGGTCCACTACAACCTTGGCCCCGTAGTTTTTGCCCGCCTGTATACACTCGCGAATCGTGGCGTCACTGGCAGCACCAAGAACATCGACAATATTAGCCCCTGCCTTGGCAGCGGTTTCAACCTCGATCCGGCCTGCATCCATTATTTTCATGTCGGCAACGAGGGTCACATTGGGAAACAAACTCCTCAGCTCACGCACAGCTTGGAGCCCCTCGCTCTTGATCAATGGGGTGCCGACCTCAAGCCAATCCACGCCGCCGGCCACCCCGGCCTGTGCACTTTTTACGGCCCGCTTTAAATCAACAAAATCAAGGGCAAGTTGTAGAACAGGTTTCATCTCCACACCTTATTTCCATTGCGGATTTCGGAATGTGGATTTCGGACTTTGGGTTTTAATTCCGCAATCCGCAATCCAAAATCGCTGGGGCTCGATATGTTCTCTGAGAGACAAAAAATATCCCTTTCAGTTAGAAGGATCATTCCAAATTGGTGTGCCGGTCCAGTATCGTTCGAGGATCACTCCCATGCCTTTTGTACAATGCCAGCACAATTGTTTCCAGCATGACAAAGGCCGCCTGCTCAAACAAAGACCCTGGGGGTTGGATAGAGTTAAAGTCCTCAGGAAATTCAAGCCTTGACCCAGTTGGAAGGGAGATGCTGTAATCAAGCACTCTTCCAATCGGGGAATCTTTAACCCCTATTACGCCAAAAGTCTTTGCTCCCTGCTGCCGGGCTACCCTTGCGCATTCCTGGGTCAAAGTGGTTTGCCCTGAACCGGAAAGCACAATGAGCATGTCCTCTTTGCCGATCCTGGGGGTTATGGTTTCACCAACAAAGAAGGCCGGATATCCTAATTGCATTAGACGCATACAAAAACAGCGCAAGATGTATCCGGACCTCCCTTGGGCAGCGCAAAAAATCCTGCCTGACTTGTCGATCTCATCGATCAGATAAGCAACTTCCTTCTTTGACACCTTTGTCAGGAGGTTTCGATTTTCGTCCAAAATGTCTTCACCAATGGCTTGAGTATTCACCTGATCATCCTATGGAGAACATGCTTTAGGCGCTTAACGCCGCAACATCGACAAAAGATTGTCGATGTTTGTAAGATATTGTTTATATTAATTAATAATGTTTAAATCCGAAATTCGAATATCGAAATTCGAAACAATTTTTAAATCTTCAAAATTCAAATGACCAAAACAAGACTCCTCTCAGATTGGTTTGAACATTTGAACATTCGGATTTCGGATTTCGAGATTCGAATTTCCGCTTTATGCGGGTTAGATTATAGGAAAAAGGCTGCCGAGTCAATCATACGATTTTTGGGCTGCCTGGCAACGAGACCAATACTTTTATGATTGACAAGCAACCGTCCTTTTCCTATTATACCTTGTTCAAAAAGAAGACTCTATTTTTCTATGGAAAAAAAAGAAATTCTTTACACTATTAAAGGTCTACCCCCTTTTCCGGAAACCGCATTAAAGGCCATTAAGGCCATTAAGGATCCAGACAGTTCTGCCCAGGATCTGGTCGACATTATCCAGTACGACCAGAGCATCACTGCCAACATCCTCCGATTTGCCAATTCCGCCTATTTTGGACTACGGACTAGAGTCACCTCGCTTAAACAGGCCGTGGCCTATCTGGGTTCGAAAGCCATAATGGATATGCTGCTTCTAAGCGGGTCTTTGAGCTATTTCCGCGGAGAGCATACCGGTTATGGACTCAAAGGAGAGGATCTGTTGAATCATTCGGTCTCCACGGCACTCATGTGCCGCATTTTGGGTCAAAAGACAGGACTGAAAGATACTTCTACCCTTTTTACAGCCGGTCTCTTGCACGACATCGGCAAGGTAGTTCTTAGTTCATTTGTAAAGGACAAATACGATGAAATCGTGCAGTTGGTCACCAACAAGAATTATTCTTTTGTTATGGCAGAGAAGGAGGTTCTGGGCATGGATCACGCCCAGGTTGGTGGGGAAATAGCTCAACAGTGGGGCTTTCCCGAAGAGATCGGTCGCCCCATATCCCTCCATCACCAATTTAAAGAAGCTCCTCTCGAGGATATTTCTACACCGCTGGTTTTCCTTGCAGACCAGGTCTATTTTTTGGTCGGCGGGACTATGGGGGCGGATAGTTGGAGCTTCAAGAAAATCAAAGATGCGCTGAAACGCTGCCGGTTAAAAGAATATGACCTGGACGACGCCATGCTTATGCTCCACGAACCATTGAAAAGCGTCCAGGACCTTATACGATCATAAGGGATATGAGAGGGACGTTTTGAGACCTTTGAAAAACGAGACATTTTTTTGTCAGGCAAGGAAGGCAAAAATTTTAACCGGAGGAATACATTATGTATTTCGAGGATTAAAATTCGAAGCCTGACACCGCATCACGAAAAAATGACAGTTTTGCAAAGGTC
>DAOUTV010000099.1 GCA_030668505.1 Desulfobacterales bacterium
CGATTCTTGCATGAGAAGGGCTATATTGAAAGTCCGGCAAAAATCATAGAAGCGATAGGCAAGGTAGAGCCCTATTTCATCGAGGTTTTGAGAAAACAGTTTTCCTGAAGAAAGAGAGACGAGAGGGTCGCATCTTAAATATTAAATATTCGGAATGGCACGAATGAGACAAATAAGAACTTTTGAATGGAATGAAGCATGAGCGTGAATGGCGTTAAATCACCCACGGTTTACGTGATAGCCGGGCCAAACGGCGCCGGGAAAACCACGTTTGCTAACGAATTCTTACCTGACTTCGTAAATTGTCGCGAGTTCTTGAACGCCGATCTGATCGCTGCCGGATTGTCGCCTTTTGCCCCGGAGACGCAAAACCTGCGAGCAGGGCGGTTGCTTTTGACTCGAATCAAGGAACTGACCGGCGCAAAACAGGACTTCGGTTTTGAAACAACCTTGTCCGGACGGAGCTACGTCCGCCTGCTGAACGAGATGAAGAACGACGGGTATCGGATCTTGCTGTTCTTCCTTCTGTTTCATTCCGGTCTCTTTGAACAAATCAAACGAAGTGTGGAGGCATAGACCTATGAACGAAGAGAAAGACCAACGTGCGGGTTTGTCATCGAAAGCCGATGCGGCTTTCCGACTGGCCGCAAAGAAAGTCATCGAAAGGGCCAGACAGACCGGCACGCCGGTTGTCGTCTGGGAAGGGGGCCGCGTAAGAGAAATGTTCGGCGACCAGTTTGAGATAACAACGGCACCAATGGAGTTGAGAGAACCCAGGCCCTGGAGAGTTGAGAGGGACGTTATTGACTAGGTTGAATAAGTGCGGAAGTAGCCGGACAGCTCGGAGTTTGTATCCGCGGCGAGCCATCTTCAAGGCGATTACAAGGAGAATGAAAGCGTAACTCAAGATAGTCAATGACGTCCCGGTGTGTACCTCGTAGCCGGTCCCGGTCTTCCGCCTAAGCCGTTCACCTAGGGGAAAATTCGTTCAGGCAACTATCGTTCATGTTCTCGTAACCCGTTGAACTCTTACACAATAAATAGCAGGAGTGAAAGCGGTTTCTTATTACTTCGCACTTCGGGGGAATGGGAGAGGATCAGCTTTTTCCCGACCTTGATCCCCTTAAATTGCTTCCTACCTTTGCCTTTGCCCCCTATCTCAACAACCACGGCTTCATCTCCCTGTTCTACCAGGAAGTCAGGAGTCTTGGCTCCTCGCTTGGTCTTTAAGTAATGAAACTGGTAGCCTTTCATTATGTTCAATTCTTTGACAAAGTAGCATCCTTTTGGCAAATTATTCTACAGAATGGTATACATTTTATTTAATTGGTATCCAAATTGTTATCCCAAAGCTTGCCATTGAGCAGCGAAAATTAAGCCTATATCTATATGACCCCAAAGATTTATGACAGGCCCCTGATCCCCCTGTTGTTGGCCCTCATGACCGGAATTGTGGTGGGGCTTTGGCTGCCGAACCTTTCCGGGGTGTCTCTTGCCGTCGGCCTTGCCTTCCTGTTTTCCCTTCTCTTTTTCTGGAAAGGGCAAAAGGTCTTCTTGCTGCCCCTTTTTCTCTTTTTCACTCTTGGCTACTGGAGCCTGCAAAGCTGGGTCTCTCCACGACTTCCGGCAAACCACGTATCCCATTTTATTGACGGTAGACCCTGGCATATTATCGGTACAGTAGATGGCGATCCAGAACGATTCCCTGACCGAACCCGTCTTGTGCTGAAGGCAGAATCCTTGGCAAGGAAGGGCGTTTTCCACAAGGTGAGCGGTGCCGTAAGGGTGACAATCCGGGAGCCTGTAGCCAGTCTGCGCTCGGGGGACAGGGTGGCGTGTCTTGCAAAGCTCAAAGAAATCCATAACTTCAACAACCCGGGTGGCTTTAATTACCGTCGGTATCTGGCCTTTCGAGGAATATATGCCTCTGCATCTGTTTCCATGGAAAGCTTCGTCATTAGACTGCATCCTGGAAAGACCTACCGGCTGGGCCATGCCATAGACCACTCGAGACGGGCTGTGTCCTGCCTGATTGACAAGGCCACCCCAGAAGACCCGGGAGAGGCAAGGGGCATCATAAAGGCACTTCTTATCGGCGATCGAAGCGAGGTCTCTCGGGAGATTAGAGATGTTTTCAACCGGATCGGAACTGCCCATCTGCTGGCCATCTCGGGGTTGCACATAGGTATTGTGGCCACCCTTGCCTTTATGGGCTTTCGATTTGTCCTGGCCCGATCCCAAAGGGTTCTCCTGGCTGCGTGGCCTGCAAAGGGTGCAGCCCTCTTGAGTCTGTTTCCCGTTCTCTTTTACGGCCTTTTGGCCGGGATGTCCCCTGCCACCCAGAGAGCTGTTATCATGGTGATGGTCTTCTTGATGGCCTTGCTATTCGAACGGGAACGAGACACCATCAACACCCTGGCCTTGGCAGCCCTTGTGATCCTGGTCATAAGCCCCACGGCTCTGTTTGAAATCTCTTTTCAACTCTCATTTACTGCCGTATTTGCCATCCTCTACATACTGAAGCACCTTCCCTTTGTTGTTAAACTCAGGAGTGGCCCTCCCAAAGTCTACAAAAGGCCGGCCCTTTTTCTCTTTGTTTCCGCAGCCGCCATCCTGGGTACCCTTCCTATAACTCTTTATTATTTCAATCAAACATCACTCATCGGGATTTTGACCAATTGCGTTATGGTGCCTTTGATTGGATTCCTGGTCGTGCCGCTGGGGCTGCTGGCTGTTTTGTTTTTGCCTGTTGCTCCAACCGTAGCACTGTTGATCATGAAAGGGGCAACAGTAACCCTCGAAGGGTGTCTGGGTCTGGCCGTTTTCTTTTCAAAATGGCCGTTTGCTGCCGTCAGGACCGTAACCCCTACCTTGATCGAGATTGGACTCTACTATGCCCTGGCATGGGTTCTCTTTAACTGGAGGCGGACCCGCCGGGCAAGGCCCCTGCTGATTGGCCTTGCAATAGTCGCTTTGGCAGACGTGGGCTACTGGGTCAACGAGCGGTACGGCCGTGATGAATTGAGGATGACAGTAATTGATGTTGGGCAGGGGAGTTCCGCCCTCATGGAACTTCCAGGAGGTCCCTGTATACTGGTAGATGGCGGAGGGTTTTACGACAACCGTTTTGATGTAGGGGCTTGGGTGGTGGGGCCTTTTTTGTGGAAGAGAAAGATTGCCACCGTGGAAATCCTTGTGCTTTCTCATCCAAATTCGGACCACTTGAATGGGCTCTTGTTTATTGCCAGGCACTTCAATGTGCGGGAAGTGTGGATGAATCAAGAGTATGTGCCTAACAAGCAGTACCAAGACTTTCTGGACATTATATCACAAAAAGATATCCGCATTGTCGGACTAGAAGAACTCTTAACACCGAAAACGATCAACGGGGTTCGATTCCAGGTCCTTTATCCCCCTGAAGACTTCCTGGAACGGAAAACCAAAGACTTCTGGCGCACTCTAAACAACAACTGCCTTGTCTTAAAGGTCTTATTTGACAAAGTGTCATTTCTCCTGACCGGAGACATTGAGGCTGAGGCAGAAAAGGAACTAACATCCCTGGCCTGCACTAACCTTAAGAGCAACGTACTCTTGGTCCCTCACCACGGGAGTCGGGGGTCAAGCACCCCTGAGTTTCTGAGATGCGTCGATCCTGACATGGGTGTAATATCATCCGGATGGAAGAATATATTCGGATTTCCCCATCAGAAGACTCTCGATCGTTACCAGGCTCGGGGATGTCAGATATTTCGTACTGATCGTCAGGGCGCCATTACCATAACCACAGACGGCACGCAACTAGCTGTGAAGCCGTTCGTGGAGCCGTCTTCATAGGCTTAACTCTTGAAATTTATATCAAGTTTTTGTAATCCGCCGGAGGCGGACAGGAGATAAGCAGATACAGGATACTGAAGAAAATTGAGAACGCCCTTTTCTTATCTATGCATCATCAAGGATCGAGCATCCAGCATCGCGGAGCCTCTTAAGCCCGCCCTGGCGCATATTTCATGTATTCAAAGACATAGCCAGATAACCCGGTCTGGGCCAGGGTTTGAGGCGAAGCTTCACTAGAACGCACCGATCAGCCGTGCGATTACAATGCGCAAGATTTCCGAGGTTCCTTCACCGATCTCCAAGAGTTTCTGGTCACGATAAAACCGTTCCACATCATATTCTTTCATGAGGCCGTAGCCGCCGTGAAGCTGTATCGCATGATTGGCCACCCTGCTCATGACCTCGGAACAGTAAAGTTTTGCCATGGCACCCTCTTTGGTGAAGGGCTTTTTTTGGTCCCTGAGCCAGCACGCCCTGTAGAGGAGCAGCCGGGCGCTCTCGATCTCCATGGCCATGTCAGCCAGCTTGAAAGCATTGGCCTGAAAGGATGATATAGATCGTCCAAACTGGACACGCTCTTTGGCGTACTTCATGGCCATATCGTAGCAGCCCTGTGCGCCGCCTAAGCCCATAGCGCCAATACTAAGACGACCTCCGTCCAGGGTGGCCAACATTTGATGAAAGCCTTGTCCGCGACCTCCTAGAAGATTTTTTTTGGGAACCCGACAATTTTCAAAATGCAAGGTACTTGTATTTGAGGCTCGCCACATCATCTTGCCATGCATCGGTTTTGCCGTGTAACCTGGTGCGCCGGATTCGACCAGGAAACAGCTAAGTTCATTACGTCCATCATCTAGTTTGCCGGTAACAGCCATTACGGTAACGCCGCCGGAGATGTCTGTGGAAGCATTGGTGATAAAGATTTTGCTTCCGTTAATGATCCAGGTATCGCCGTCAAGGATCGCATGGGTGTGGCAGGCTGCAGCATCCGATCCGGCATCCGGTTCTGTAAGGCCAAAGGCCCAAATGAACTCTCCGGTGCAAAGCTTTGGGAGATATTTCTTTTTTTGCTCTTCGGTGCCAAAATAATAGATAGGGCCGATGCCTAGGGAGTTGCCCGCAGCCACGGTAGCGGCCTGGGAGGCATCTATCCTTGCTAGTTCTTCCACGGCTATGATATAAGAAAGATAGTCAAGCTCTTGGCCGCCGTATTGCTCGGACACAAATGTTCCAAAGAGCCCCAATTCGCCCATGGTCTTGGTCAATTCATAAGAAAACGCTTCGGTTTCGTCCAATTTTTGGGCAACCGGCCTGATCTCTTTCTCGGCAAAAGCTCGTACCGAGTCCCTTAGAATCTTCTGTTCCATGGATAGTGAAAAGTTCATCAGCCACCTCTTTTAGCAATGATTTTACTGACTTTCGCCAGAATGCCCCGTGCGGGGGCACAGGGAGGCTTCGGTACTCCTCCGCGCAACCCCTTGTTTTCCTTGACCTTGCGGAAAATTGCTCATTTCTGAATTGGAAACTTACGCTTGTGCCCATTGAGTTTTTATGATTCATGAATGGGCACCAAATAGGAACAAGGAGCGAGCAACCAGTATCGTTTTCTTGGGCACAGCCTATCCTATGGCCATAAAATTGAGACCTTTGCAAAACTGTCATTTTTTCGTGATGCGGTGTCAGGCTTCGAATTTTAATCCTCGAAATACATAATGTATTCCTCCGGTTGCACGAAGTGAAGCGTCAGCGCTATATTTTTGCCTTCCTTACCTGACAAAAAAAATGTCGCGTTTTTCAAAGGTCTCAAATTATTAGGTAAAAATAGAGTTTTCTATGCCGTGGAGTTAAGTAACAGAATCGGGAAATGTCGTCAACTGTGCAGTAAAAAGAAACTTGAGGCTAAAGGGAATATCATGATTTTTAACTTTTGAAGGCTTGGCAAGAAGAATGGCAGAGATATAAAAAGAATTTTCAAGAAAATAGAAGCAATAATGCCATAAAAGATACTTTACGGCCTAATATCCTAACTATCCTTCTTCAACAGGAGTTGCTATTGCATTTGTATGATATTAAATAAATACGTTTTGGATTGATAGATCATATACGCGGTTTTGCAACGGAAGATCGTCTACGCCATTTGACGATCTTATTTTTTCGCACCTTGCAGTGGCCAGCGTAGCTCAGTTGGTAGAGCTGCTGATTTGTAATCAGTCGGCCGGGGGTTCGAGTCCCTCCGCTGGCTCCAATGATATGAGCGCAGATTTCGATGGAGGGGTTCCCGAGCGGCCAAAGGGAACAGACTGTAAATCTGTCGGCGACGCCTTCGGAGGTTCGAATCCTCCCCCCTCCACCAAGCCCCGGTAAGTAGTGTGTAGGAGATGGCATAGGAATTTCCGACGTCATCGCATGGACTACATGCACCCCCTGCATTCACCTTACTGTGTTTTGACGAGGAGCCATAACCTCAACCCAAAGGATTTTACTAAGAGCAACCCTAGGCTTCATTATCCAAGACGCTTGATTTGCCACAATTTGCGCTTTACCTGAGACGACTTAATACTGCAAAAGCGTTTGGTATTAATAGTTTAAGCCTAAACGCGGGAATAGCTCAGTTGGCTAGAGCATCAGCCTTCCAAGCTGAGGGTCGCGGGTTCGAATCCCGTTTCCCGCTCCATTCATAAAATCGCTACGCAATTTTATGATTAGTTAGTGCCCATCCACGAATCGAAAAACTCAATGGGCACAAGAGTAAGTTTCCAATTCAGAAATGAGCAATTTTCCGCAAGGTCAAGGAAAACAAGGGGTTGCGCGGAGGCGTACCGAGGTACGTCGCACAAGCAAACCCGCAGTTTGACGCCGATTCAGCCGTTCAGCCGTCGCA
>DAOUTV010000157.1 GCA_030668505.1 Desulfobacterales bacterium
CAGATAAGGCATTGCTGGTAGTCGTGGTCACCAAGGAGCATCAAGGCCGTTACCATGCAGGCCAAATCGTTAAGCAAGTGGCTGCTGTCGTGGGTGGTGGCGGAGGGGGTCGGCCTGATATGGCCCAAGCCGGGGGAAGTAGGCCGGAAAAACTCCCGGAGGCACTGAATATAGTCTTTGATATAGTGGCCCGGGGGGGCTGTTGATTATTGAATATTGAATAGTTAATGATCGAGAGATTTTTCTTCAAATCGTCAATCGTCAATCTTGTTATATCCAGGCGATTTGGTGAGCCCCTTTTTTCCTTTCAACAACACTACCTATAACATAAGACCTTTCATCCATGGCTGCAAGGAAATCCATAACTCCCTCTGCGGCCTTTTCAGGCACTACAAGGATAAGCCCAATTCCATTATTGAAGGTTCTCATCATTTCCTGGCTTGAGAGCTTACCTGCATCCTGAAGGAAGGTGAACACAGGAGGGATCTCCCAGCTTGATTTATCGATCAGGGCCTTGCAGGAGTCTGGTAGTATACGGGGCAGGTTGTCTACGATACCACCACCGGTTATATGGGCAATCCCGTGTAATGGGAAGTCACGCAATAGGTGACGGACAACCTCGGAATAAATCTTTGTCGGCTCCAGAAGCTCTTCCCCGATGGTTCTCCCCAATATGTCGACCTTGTCATCTACCTTCAATTTGAGCCTTTCAAAGCAGATCTTTCTAACCAAAGAGTAGCCGTTGCTGTGCAGACCGCTTGAGGCGATGCCTATAAGCTTGTGGCCGACTGAAATCTCTGATCCATCTACGATCTTGCTGTTGTCCACAATTCCGACCACAAACCCTGCTAGATCGTACTCACCGTTACCGTACATTCCGGGCATCTCTGCTGTTTCACCCCCGATCAGAGCACACCTGGCTTGTTTGCAGCCCTCGGCAATTCCCCGGAGAATCGCTTCACCTGTTTCGGGGACAAGGGTTCCCATGGAAAGATAGTCGAGAAAAAATAGAGGCTTGGCTCCCTGCACCGCAATATCATTTACACACATTGCTACCAGATCAATCCCGATGGTATCGTGTTTGTTCATCATGGAAGCAACCTTGATTTTGGTGCCTACCCCATCCGTGGAGGTTGCCAGAACTGGTTTTTCATAAGTACTCACGTCAAGGGAATAGAGGCCGCTGAACCCACCAATGCCGGCAATGATCCCGGAGCGAGGCGCCTCACTGGTGATTTTTTTAATCGTTTTTATAAAACGATTCGCTTTGTCGATATCAACTCCAGCATCTTGATAAGTAAGAGACTCGTTCATGACAGGCTCCATAGGGTTCATGTAATGAAAAGATACTGGATGCTGGATGAAATAAGGAATTCTTTCCCTTTTTGTTGTAACTGAATCTGTAGTAAAGGACCACAGATCAGATTGATGATGTTACCAGGCAAAGTAGATGCAAAGCTTTTTATCCAGCATCGCGAAACTGTAATAATTAGTATAATATTCCCAATAAGTCAAAAGAAATCTTTTTGACATCAGCCCTGCTGTGGTGTAATAAGGTGTCCAAAAACAAGGAAATTAAACCCTATAGAGGGCTCGGACTATGAAAGAATTCGCTAGGTTGAATCGGCTTCCCCGCTATGTTTTTACGAGTGTAAACAAGATCAAGATGGATGCCCGCCATGCGGGAGAGGACATTATTGATCTGGGAATGGGCAATCCTGATCTGCCGACTCCAAAGCACATTGTGGATAAGCTTATAGAGGCATCCGCAAAAGGCCGGAATCATCGGTATTCAGCATCCATGGGGATTAAAAAGCTTAGAGTGGCTATTGCCGACTGGTATAAACGCAGGTTTGACGTGGATATAGACCCGGATACCGAAGCGATAGTCAGCATTGGCGCAAAGGAAGGGATTTCTCATCTTGTGCTGGTAACCATACGCCCGGGGGACGTCGTTTTTTCGCCTGATCCGACGTACCCGATCCATCCCTATTCGGCTATCATTGCAGGTGGGGATGTGCGTGGGATTCCCTTGAGTCCGGATCGGGATTTTTTTGAGGACCTGATTACGGCTACAAGGCAAACATGGCCCCGGCCCAAGATGCTCATCATCTCATTTCCGCACAATCCTACGACCGAAGTGGTCGATATGGCCTTTTTTGAAAAGATCGTGGATTACGCGAAAGAGCATGACATCATGGTGATTCATGATTTTGCTTATGCAGACCTGGTCTTTGACGGGTATAAGCCCCCCAGTTTTCTTCAGGTGCCAGGAGCCAAGGATATAGGGGTAGAATTTTTCTCGCTTTCCAAAAGTTATTGCATGCCGGGTTGGCGTGTGGGGTTTTGCGTTGGCAATCCCGAGATTGTTGGAGCACTTCGTCGCATCAAGAGCTATCTTGATTACGGCATCTTTCAACCTATTCAAATTGCGTCCATTATTGCACTTAACGGGCCTCAAGATTGTGTCAGGGAGATCGTAGAGACATACAAGACCAGGCGTGATGCCCTGATTGACGGGCTTAATAAAGTGGGTTGGCCGGTGAAGCGACCCAAGGGGACAATGTTTGTCTGGGCAAAGATCCCCGAGCCTTATCTAGAGATGGGCTCTGTGGAGTTTTCAAAAATGTTGATCCAGAAAGCCAAGGTGGCTGTTTCTCCAGGGCTTGGCTTCGGAGAATACGGAGACGAATACGTCCGGTTTGCCCTGATAGAAAACAATATGCGCATCAATCAGGGTATAAGGGGTCTTCGGAAGATCCTGTAGAGCGCATAGCGCAAGGCGCAGAGGGCATAGCGTAGAATAGAAACTCTATGCGCCATGCGCTTTGCGCTATGCGGATTCTGAGGCAACGTTATGAAGAAGATACAAGTTGGGTTGTTGGGGTTCGGAACTGTGGGGTCGGGCGTGGTAAAGATCTTGCTGGAAAACCGTGAGGTGATCGAGTCGCGGCTCGGGGCCTCTCTTGCACTTAAATGGATAGCCGATCTTGACCTTGAAAGGGGCCGGGAAGTGGTTGTGGATACCGGTCTGCTTACAACAGACTCCGAAATGGTCATTGATGATCCTGAGGTTGACATTGTTGTGGAGCTCATCGGCGGTTACGAACCGGCAAAAAGCTTTATCTTAAAAGCGATTGAAAACGGGAAACATATAGTTACAGCCAACAAAGCGCTTCTGGCCGCCCACGGGGATGAAATTTTTTCCACAGCCTCGCAAAAGGGTGTGTAGGTTGGCTTTGAGGCAAGCGTGGGAGGTGGAATTCCCCTGATTCGGTCTATCAAGGAAGGCTTGGTTGCTAACCGAATCGAAAGCCTTTTCGGCATTCTTAATGGCACTGCCAATTATATCTTAACCAAAATGACCGACCAGGGAAGTTCCTTTTCAGAAGTGTTGAAGGAAGCTCAGGCACTCGGCTATGCAGAGGCGGATCCCACCTTTGACATAGAAGGGATCGACACGGCTCATAAGCTGACAATACTTCTTGCAATCGCCTATGGTGTACCCATAGATTTTGAGGCAGTTTACACAGAGGGGATTTCAAAGGTCACACCCCTTGATATAAAATTTATGAAAGAGTTCGGATATCGTATCAAACTCCTGGCCATCTCAAAAGACGATGGTCAGGCAATTGAGGCCAGAGTGCATCCCACGTTGATACCGGATGACAGTATGCTTGCCAATGTCAATGAGGCGTACAATGCCCTTTACATCAAAGGTGACGCAGTTGGAAACGTGATGCTCTATGGACCCGGTGCGGGAATGATGCCAACAGGCAGTGCTGTTGTGAGTGATTTGGTAGATGTTGCCCGCAATATGCTAAGGCGTGCTGTGGGCAGGGTGCCGTCTGTGGGGTATCAGCCGACCAGTATAAACGCAAGGCAGGCAAGGCCGATAGAAGAGTTGCAGACCGAGTATTATTTTCGATTTTCAGCCGAAGACAGCCCGGGCGTGCTTTCCAAGGTTTCGGGTATCCTTGGAAACCATCAGATAAGCATTAAGTCTGTCCACCAGAAGGGCCGTGATCTATTGGGAGCCGTACCTATTGTCATGATTACCCATGAGGCCAAAGAAGCGGCCGTACGGAAGGCACTTGCGGAGATAGATCAACTTGAGATGATCAAGGACAAGACCGTTCTGTTCCGGATTGAGGATCGAAGATGAAATATGTCATCTTGGTAGGAGACGGTATGGGGGATTACCCCATACCCGAGCTTGGAGGCAAGACCCCACTTGTGGCCGCGCATACTCCCCGTATGGACTGGATAGCCGACCATGGAGAAGTAGGCCTGGCAAAAACCATTCCAGAGGGGTGTGAAACCGGAAGTGATACAGCCAACTTAAGTCTCTTGGGCTACGATCCGAAAGCTACCCTGACGCGGAGGGGCCCGTTAGAGGCGGCCAGCCTTGGAGTACATCTATCCGATACAGATGCGGCTTTTCGTTGTAATTTAGTGACTCTTTCTACGCCAAATGGCGTATTGACCATGGACGATTATAGCGCAGGCCACATAAGCACTGACGAAGCCCATGACATAATGGAGGACCTGGACAGGGCATTAGGAGATGAGTCATTTCGGTTTTATCCGGGCGTGGGCTACCGGCATCTAATGGTCTGGCATGGTGGCGTAGTAGAGATTGATACCACGCCCCCTCACGATATTACCGGCCAGGCAGTTCGGCCCTATCTGGATCGTATAGCCTCACATGGTGTGTTGCTTCAACTTATGGATAGTGCAAGTGCAATTTTGAGAGATCATCCGATCAATAATAGGCGCGTCAAAAAAGGGGTGAAACCTGCCAACCATATCTGGTTATGGGGTCAGGGGTATGCCCCGCAACTGGAGGCTTTTGAAAAGAAGACAAGGCTCAGAGGGGCCATGATTTCTGCCGTAGACCTCTTGAGAGGGATTGGTATTTATGCCGGCCTCGAGGTGATAAGGGTTCCGGGTGCCACCGGGTATTATGATACCGATTACAAGGCCAAGGCGGAATATGCACTGTCGGCCCTCAAGAATGTTGACTTTGTCTACGTGCACGTGGAGGCCCCGGACGAGGCAGGGCACGCAGGCTTGTTGGATAAGAAGATCTCTGCTATTGAAGCATTTGACGCCATGGTCGTGGGAACGGTGTTGGATGGGATGAAGGCCTTTTCGGAGTTTCGTATCATGGTCACAACGGATCATTATACTCCTGTCTCTGTTAGGACGCATACCACTGAACCTGTTCCGTTTGCAATTTGTGGCACAGGGATAAGCAGTCCAATGAATGGCTCTGGCGGTTTCAGCGAGGAAAATGCAAAGGCTCAAGGTGTGTTTGTTGCTGATGGCTGCATGCTTATAGAACGATTAATACAGTCTTCCAAATAATCCTTGACAGGGTTGGAGAGAAAACATAATATATTTTTAATTGCTGCGGGGTGGAGCAGTCTGGTAGCTCGTCGGGCTCATAACCCGAAGGTCCGTGGTTCGAATCCATGCCCCGCTACCAGGAAAATCAAGGG
>DAOUTV010000254.1 GCA_030668505.1 Desulfobacterales bacterium
AGCCGAACTTTTTCGTTTTCTAACCGGAATCATCGCTCTTTCCTCGAAAAACATAGTTTTCAGGAATCACAGTTGGAATCAGGCCATTTGAGGTAGAAAGGGTATGCCAAGCTTTGATCCTCGCCTGAAGGAACTCTATTTAAACAAGCCCGAATGTGTCATCACTCTTCCGGAATGGTTTCTTCCCTCAGAAAAGATTAAAGAATACCGAGCCATGCCCCGGCTGGCTATCGTGGAAATCGCAGGCCGAGACAGCGTGGCGGCGGCTGTTAAAAGCGTGGAGGAAGAGTCCTTTACCGATCTGCTTCCCACCTATGTGTATACGGGGACAGAGCACGGTCCCTGGGCGAGTGTAGATCAGGCAGTAGAGCGGCTGGCAGGACTATTGCCGGAAGTACGGATACACAACTTGGTGGTCCTTGGCTCTCCTTGCTTTTGGCAGGCATTGTGCGGGCGATTCATAAGTGAGCTGATATCAAGATACGAATTTTATACTCCGTGTGTCGGCTGCCATCTTTATCTCCACAGCGTTCGTATTCCCCTTGCTCTTGCCCTGGGCAAGGTACCGATTATCTCCGGGGAAAGGGAGTGGCATGATGAGGCTAAGAAAGTCAACCAGATTTCCGAAGCCTTGAATGTCTATGAAAAGATAGCAAAAGATTTCGGGATTCGTTTACTTTTTCCAGTTCGCAATATCACGAAGGGAGATCGCATTGAAGAGATCCTTGGATTCGAGTGGCAGGAAGGAAAGGAGCAGTTAGGCTGCGTTTTATCGGGAAACTACCGAGCACTAGAAGGAAGTGTAGACTATGCCCCCTCGCAGGTTAAAATGTATCTGGAAGAGTTCGCCTGGCCGTGTGCCAAAAAGATTGTCGAGTCCTATACAGCAGGCCGTATTCCGAATCATCTGGAGATAGCTGCATCGGTCTTGCACCCATGATATGTATGAAACCTCGGCAAAACATCCTCTTTTGAGGTCAGTAATTATCGGTGGAAATCGCAGGGAGATTACGGAGCCTGTTCCGAGCGCAGCGAAGCAATCTCCGGCCCTTCAGACTTCACCGAGAATTGCTATTTTGAGGCGTTCTCAGCTGATTTAACGATCCATAGGTTTTTCCTATAGCATCACAGGACTTGTTATTGACATTTTCTATTTGCTCTATTGTTGTCTTCAACATAATCTTTAAGGCATTCCGTGAAAACAATGGAGAGTAGAGAGGAAAATGGTTCCATTATGCAAAATGCTCAAAGGGCTATGAGACCAAAATTGGCCCTGTGTAACATTTTTTCAGACGTAGATAAACTCAAGACCTTTGCCCTTGAAGACGGTTTTTCAGGTATTGATTGGTCTTTTGACGTGCGCACACTTCCTGACACGCCCATAGAAGAATCGAAGTGGGTGAAGGACATGTCAGAACTTAGACCCCTTGAGGTCCGTTATCATTGTCCCTTCAACCGGATAGACATAGGCCACTACGATCCATGGGAAGCTAAGGCGGCTGAGGCCGTATTTTGCCGTATCCTCCGTCTTGTCTCCAAAGCGGAGGGAAGATATCTGACGATTCACATTGGCCTCGGCCACGATTCCACCGAGCCTCTTTCGTGGGAGGCCACTATAGATAATTTAAGACGGCTGGTTCAGTACGGTGCAAGCCGAGGAGTGAGACTCTGCCTGGAAAACTTGGCGTGGGGATGGACCAGCAGGCCTCACCTCTTTGAAAAGCTGATCCGCAACAGTGGAGCCGCCGTCACCTTGGATATCGGTCATGCCCATGCGTGCGAATCGGTCCGTAGTCAGCAGTATGCCATTGAAGATTTTGTATCACCCCATGCTGACCGCGTTTTCAACGCCCACATATACCATACGGAGCGTTCCGGTCTCGGGCACATACCGCCGGATCGAATAGAAGACATAGAAGACCGCCTTGCCATTCTGCAACAGGTTGGTTGTGACTGGTGGGTGATAGAGATTAAAGAGGTAGGTCAATTGCTGCAAACAAAAGAGATTGTGCAGGAGTATCTGATCAGACATAATTCCTAACTTGAAAGCAACAGTGCAGGTCCCCCGGTAAGCCTCACGCCCCACGGTCAAGGTCGTAGAGCGCAAGGGGATTTTAGGGCTGAGGGGCCGAGCAGGCAAATAAGTCTCCAGGTTTCTGATGAACATTATCCTCATTCTTCTGGACGGTATAGGCGATCGGTCCTATAGGGGCCTGAATTACCGTACCCCCCTTCAAGCAGCGCACACCCCAAATTTAGACCGATTGGCTCGCTTAGGAAGTAACGGCCTTTTTCATGCCTCATCGCCTGGCGAGTGCCTACCCAGCGAGATTGCTCACCACCTGCTCTTCGGTTACGATCTGAAAACATTTCCCGGCCGGGGGCTTTTGGAAGCAGTAGGGGAGGGCGTGGCCTTTGATGACAGAGACGTGCTGTGCCTGGCTCATCTTGCAGGTGTCAACTGGCAAAATGGTGTGCCAATCCTTGCCAGCGGACGTGATCATATCGAGGGGGACACACAGCAGATAGGGGAGCTCTTTGCTGCTGTTACACCCTATGACGCACATGGTATCCATTTCAGACTCCATCAGACCCGCCGCAATGACGCAGTCCTGATCCTTAGCGGCCAGGCTTCACCCTATGTGTCAGATTCTGATCCTATAGTTACTGGTCGGGCAATGGCCTGCATTTGTCCTATTTCCAACAACCCGGAACCCGAGCAATCCCAGCGGACGGCAAGAGCGTTAAATGATTATTTAAGTTACTGTCATGCTGTGCTATGCAAACATGAGCTCAACCGCGAGCGTTTATCCGGAAATATTCCTTCCGCCAACTTCCTTGCGACACAACGTTCCGGCCGCCGTATTGTGCAGGAACCCTTTGATCAGCGTTGGGGTTTAAAGGGCTTGCTTATAGCCTCGGTGTCCATCTACGGTGGTTTGGCCCAGGAGCTGGGCATTGAATTTATCCGAGTAAAAGACGGCCCGAATCCCGGTCAAGATCTCAGAGAACGCATCCGTTTGGCCCTTGCCGATACCTCTCATGATTTTATCCATGTCCATACCAAGGTGCCGGATGAGTTTGCACACAAGGGAGACCCAAAGCGCAAGGAGGACGCCATTGCTTCATTAGATCGAGGTTTGGATGAGTTAGTCAAGGTAGTTGAAACTAGAGATGACTTATTGGTCGTCGTCACCGCGGATCACTCCACGCCCAGCATATCGACTCTGATCCACTCCGGCGAGCCCGTACCCATAACTCTGGTCGGTTCAACTGTGCGACGCGATGCGGTTGACTCTTTTGACGAGGTAAGAGCAGCAAGGGGGTGTTTGGGGCTTCTAAGGGGACGAGAGTTGATGTTGACTATCCTGAATCATGCCGATCGGTCTTCACTCCTCGGCCACCGGCTGGGGGAAAACGAAAAGCCTTACGTCCCTGAAACCTACGAGCCATTCAAGCTTACAGACTAATTTTTCAAGGCCCTTACATTTCCCGAAGGCACCGTTAAGCTGATTCCACAAAGGTGCTCCAGGGTGCTTCCGGGACTGCTTTTCCACTTACTACGGAGAGCTCAATATTGTTTGCATTGAATAGTGTTACTTATCGTCATTGCGAGCGACTGCAAGGAGCGAAGCAATCTCATGGCTGGCACTCATTTGAGAGATTGCTTTGTCGTCCGCCTGAGGCGGGCTCCTCGCAATGACAGTTCGTATATATCCTATTTTGTGCCCCCCGAAGTAT
>DAOUTV010000037.1 GCA_030668505.1 Desulfobacterales bacterium
CAACCGGAAAGTGGGTCTTTAGATAGGCGGTTTGAAAGGCAATCATGGCATAGGCTGCACTGTGGGCCTTATTAAAACCATATCGCCCGAATTTTTCTATCAAGTTAAAGACGCTTTCTGCCTTTTCCTGATCCACCCCCTTGTTCTTGGCCCTCAAAAGGAACCTCTCGCGTTCTTGAGCCATGATTTCGCTGATCTTTTTGCCCATTGCTTTTCTCAGGTTATCTGCCTCGGCCATTGAATAGTCTGCAAGCACACTGGCTATATTCATGACCTGTTCTTGATAGAGGATGACGCCGTAGGTATCCTTAAGGATATGTTCAAGCTCCGGAAGAAGGTAGGTCACCGGCACTCGACCATTTTTTCTTTCAACAAATTCATTGTGCATGCCACTGTCTAAAGGCCCGGGACGATAAAGGGCGACCAACGCAATGATATCCTCAAAATTCTCGGGTTTCATGCGTGCCAGGAGATCCTTCATGCCTGAGCTCTCCAACTGGAACACGCCGGTAGTCTGGGCTGAGGCAAGGAGTTGAAAGGTCTTTTTATCGGTCAAATCAAGGTGTGACAAATCCGGTGGCTCGTGGCCTTGTTTGCGTATGATTTCGCATGTTTCCTTCATTACAGTAAGATTGCGAAGCCCCAGAAAATCAAACTTGATCAACCCGATCCGCTGCACAGACTCCATGGCATACTGGGTTACAACCTCTCCCTTTTTGCCTCTGGCAAGGGGCATATACTCAACCAACGGCCGGTCCGAAATGACCACCCCCGCAGCGTGGGTTGAGGCGTGTCTTGGCAGTCCCTCCAAGGATAGAGCAACACTAAATAGCTCTTTGAGGTCTGGCCTATTGTCCTGCAAATCCCCAAGTTTGGGCTCTTGTGAAATAGCCTGCTTAAGGCTAATATTTGGAGGTATCATTTTGGCGATTCTGTCAACTTCTCTTAAGGGAATATCGAGGGCCCTTCCTACATCCCTTATAACCGCCCTTGCCTTCATAGTCCCAAACGTGATGATCTGGGCCACATGTTCCGGACCACCGTATTTCCCAACAACATACTTGAAGACCGAGTCCCTACCTTCAATGCAAAAGTCGATATCGATGTCAGGAAGGCTTTTGCGTTCGGGATTCAGAAATCGCTCGAATATCAAACCATAGGCAATGGGATCCAAGTCGGTTATCCCAAGGGAATAAGCTACAAGGCTGCCTGCTGCAGAACCCCTGCCCGGCCCAACCGGTATATCGGATTCTTTGGCATATCGAACAAAATCCGCAACTACCAAGAAATAACTCGAAAAGCCCATTCCCTTGATCACATCTAATTCTCGACTAAGTCGCCGGCGATATCGCCGGCTGTAATCATCAGTAAAGTCAGGGTTCAATACACGAATTTGGTCTAAGCGTACTTCCAGTCCCTTTTTTGCTTCGCTTTCCAAGTATTCATCCACATTGAGCAACCTGTTGACTTCCTTACCCGAATCTGCTGAGCGGGAATGGGACTCCGGACGAAATCTGGGAAAATGATGGGTTTTTAAGTCAAGCTCCAAGTTGCAGCGATTGCCTATCTCAACTGAATTATCTATTGCGCCAGGATAGTCGAGAAAATCGTTCTTCATTTGTTCAGGGGATTTGAAGAATAATTGATCGGTCTGGAACTTTAGACGCTTTGTTTCGTGGACGGTTTTGCCGGTCTGAATACACAGCAAAACATCGTGTGCGCGTGGATCCTCTGGATCCAAATAATGACAATCATTTGTGGCGACCAAGGGGATGGAAAGAGACGTGCTTATTTCGCGCAAAGCTTTGTTTACGGTATCTTGAGCCTGAATACCATTGTTTTGGACCTCCAAATAAAAATTGCCCTCCCCAAACATGACCCCATAGGCTTTTGCCACCTCAATAGCCTTGTCCATGCGATTTGCCTGTATCAGACGAGGTATCTCACCATTGAGACAACCACTCAAAGCAATCAAGCCTTTGCTGCAATCTGAAAGAATTTCTCTATCTACGCGGGGCTTGTAGTAAAAACCCTCTAGGTGGGCTGCAGTAACCAACTTACAAAGATTCTTGTATCCATCTCTGTTTTTAGCCAACACAACTAGGTGGAACAATCCTCCTTTGTCACTAGGAGTCTTATCAAATCTGCTCCTGTGGGCTACGTAAAGCTCGCATCCAATTATTGGCTTGATACCAGCCTTGTATGCCTTTTCATAAAACTCAATGGCACCATACATGTTGCCGTGATCGGTTATGGCTACAGAGATCATGTGGTAGGAGGCGGCCCGCTTCAGAAGAGGATCGATGCGGATTGCCCCATCAAGGAGGCTGTATTGTGTGTGGACATGGAGGTGGACAAAACCAGCCGATGGCATTATTCTAACCGATAGTTGGGAGCTTCTTTGGTAATGATCACGTCATGTACATGGCTCTCGCGCAAGCCGGATGCAGTAATACGAACAAATCGCACATTTTGCCGCAATTCCTCAATGCTCCGACAGCCGACATAGCCCATACCTGACCTAAGGCCACCAACAAGCTGGTAGACGCACCCGGAGAGAGACCCTTTGTAGGGAACCCTGCCTACTATTCCTTCGGGAACAAGCTTGGCCTCATCGGCAAGATCCTCTTGGTAGTATCTGTCTTTGGCTCCTTTTTTCATGGCTTCCAAAGACCCCATGCCTCGATAAACCTTATAGCTTCGACCTTGAAACAAGATAGTCTCCCCCGGACTTTCCTCGGTGCCGGCAAAAAGACTTCCGATCATCACTGCATGGGCGCCTACGGCGATTGCCTTGGTAATGTCGCCTGAAAACTTGATTCCGCCGTCCGCAATCAGTGGAATACCGGTTTTCTCGCTGACCGGTTTGCAGTTCATGATCGCGGCGACCTGAGGGACTCCAACTCCAGCAATTATCCGTGTGGTACAAATGGAGCCCGGCCCGATACCTATCTTTACCCCGTCAGCGCCGGCCTTGATTATAGCCTCGACCCCTTCTGGAGTGGCTACATTACCTGCAATCAACTCGATACCCTTGAAGGTGCCTTTCAATCGTTCAATAGCCCCTAACACACCGAGGGTGTGACCATGAGAGGTATCGATCACTAGCACATCAGTACCAGCCCCAAGAAGTGCCTCTGCGCGCTCTTCCATGTCGGGACCTATGCCCACCCCAGCACCAACCCGAAGCCTGCCCAAATGGTCTTTGCAGGCGTTGGGATACTTTCTCACCTTCTCTATATCCTTAATGGTAATGAGTCCTTTTAAACAACCCTTTTCGTCGACTACCAGGAGTTTTTCGATCCGGTGTTCGTGTAGCAGCTTCTTGGACTCCTCAAGCGTAATCCCCTCAGATACTGTGACCAAGTTTTCCCTGGTCATAACCTCTGAAACCTTTTTGCTCAGATCCGTTTCAAACCGAAGGTCCCTGTTGGTTACAATCCCGACCAACTGCTCTTCCTTAACCACAGGGACTCCCGAAATCCGATACCTTTCCATGAGTGCGAGTACCTCATGGAGAGGTCTTTCAGGATCAATGGTCAATGGATCCACAATCATGCCACTCTCAGACTTCTTGACCTTATCCACCTCCTGAACCTGGCTCATTATGCTCATGTTTCGGTGAATAATGCCTATACCCCCTTCCCTGGCCAGACTAATGGAGACCAGAGCCTCAGTCACGGTGTCCATTGCGGCACTTATGATGGGAATATTTAGAGAAATTTTCCTGCTCAAGCGGGTTTTCACGTCCACATCGCGTGGCAATACTTGAGAATAGGCGGGAACAAGTAAAATATCGTCAAATGTCAAACCTTCCTCAATGGACTGTGGCATGGCCTTCTCCTGTATTTCTTTTTAGAATTCGGATGAATAACAGATGGGCTTGCACTTGGCAATGATTTATTAAGGTGATCGAATCGAAAACCTTGACAACAATACCTCAAGGAAACTATAGGGAATGATGCGTTGGGGTGCCTAAAGTGATCTAAAGTGAACTAAAGTGCCTATAGTAAAAAGAAGAAAACCAATCCAAAAAAGTTTCTCTAACTCCTCAATTTTAGATCACCCTGGCCCAGACCGGGATCATAGGCTTAGTAGATTTAATCTAAGCAGTAGCGCCAGGGCGGGCTTAAGGCATTTTAGGCACTTTAGTTCACTTTTTTCCTACAATCTATCGAAACATTCGCCCAACTCCTGTCAACAAACACAGGTAAGGCACCCATAGGAAAATCATGCTAATAAACATCAATCCTCAGAATCCGCAACTCCGTCTGATTCCAAAAGTTGCAGAGGCACTAATAGAAGGGGCAATCATTGCTTACCCCACAGATACCTATTATGGTATAGGTTGTGACATCATGAACAGGAAGGCCATCGGCAAGATCTATCGCCTGAAACAACGAAGCCAGAAAAAACCTTTTAGTTTCATATGCTCTGACCTTAAGAACATTAGTCAATACGCAAAGGTTTCCAATTATGCATACAAAACCATGAAAAGGCTCTTGCCTGGTCCTTATACCTTTGTATTAGAAGGCTCCAAACTTGTTCCAAAGATGATGCTTACAGCACAAAAAACTGCTGGCATTCGGGTACCGAATCATCCCATCTGCTTGGCCCTGGTCAAACAACTCGGCCGCCCAATTATATCTACAAGTGCTACACTTTCAGATGGGGAAATCCTGTCTGACCCATATGCGATTTTTGATGCCCTTGGGGCTCAAATCGATATAATCATCGACGGTGGGCCAGTGCCGGGACTGCCTTCAAGCATGGTTTCTCTTATTGGGGATATACCTGAAGTAATCCGGGTGGGACGGGGAGACGTGAGTATTTTTGAATAAGGATACAAGTGAACTAGAGTGCCTTGTGGAACTTGCCTTCGGCAAGGACAATTTTAAAACAGATACTAGACCTTAACTTTAGGCACTCTTATTGATCCGTTTAACCAGGCTCTCAGCAGATTTGAAGTGGATCACCCAACGTTTGGGCATGTATACGGCAGCATTGGTCTTAGGGTTTCTTCCCTTTGTCGGTCCACGCTGCTTTATCTTGAAGCGACCCATGCCTCGCAGGTCAATTATCTTACCATGCATGAGCGCTTGCGCCATGCTTTCAAAAAGTGTATCCACAACGCACAACATGTCCTGCTTGCCAATACCAGGAAATGCCTTGACCAAGGAATTTGTCAAGTCCAGTTTAACCATTGTCTGCACCCAGCCCTGGGATATATAGATATCCGGAATAAAGCGCGCCACTTGTGATCCCGTCAAGTGCCCCTGCAAGCTTAGAACCCATTACAAGTTCAAGAAGAGAAAACTCCTTTTTTCCGGCATAAACGACCGATGGCTCTCCCTTGATACCACCCAATTCGGCTGCAAGTCCTATTGCATCCTCTATGTTACCAAGGCTGTCCAGCAAGCCGAGTTCTTGGGCCTGTTGACCGGAGAATATGCGTCCGTCTGCAATGGTCCGAACCTTTTCCTCAGACATCTTTCTCCCCTCAGCCACCGCTGTCACAAACTGCTGGTGAACATTGCCAACAAAGTCCTCCAATAGCCTCCTCTCTTCAGGGGTCATCTTGCGCAATGGGGAGCCCGTATCCTTATAATCGCCACTCTTAATAACAACAGCCGAAATCCCAATCTTCTTGAACAACTCCTGCGTATTGGCAAATTCCATAATCACCCCAATACTACCCGTAATAGTGCCAGGATTCGCCATGATGTGATCGGCTGCAGCACTCACATAGTACCCTCCTGATGTTGCTATGGCACCCATAGACGCAACTACCTTCTTGAGACGGGTCGTCTTTTTTACCTCTGCATAAATCTCTTGGGACGGCCCAACCCCACCTCCGGGCGAATTAATTCTCAAGACAATGGCCTTGACATCCTTATTTTTGCGGAATTTCTTGAGATGCAAAATAATGGGTTTAGGATCAGCAATAATACCCTTGATTTCAACAACCCCAACCTTTTCACCAAACTCGAAGGCAGAGTCCCTCTTGCCAAGAAAGAAAAGGGCCGCCATGCTAATGATCACGACAGCCCCAATAGCGCAAACAACTAAGAAAGAAAACAAAATGGGGTATTTTCTGGCAAACATTGTACCTGTTGGTCTTACCTAAGCCTCTTTGTTGGTTTCCTGTTCACCGACCTCAGGTACGGCTTCCTGCGTATCTGGAACAGCCGGTTCCCCGGCTTCATCGGAAGAAACCAGCTCGGCTTCTTCTTCTCCGGTGACTTCCGGGCCGTCTTGTACCTGGGGGGAATCGTCAACTCTGTCAGAAGATGCCTCAGAATCGTGTTCGGCAGGCTTCTGATTTACAGCTTTTTCTTTCAGGTTTTCCTTTAGAAGTTCCCCTAAACTTGATTGAGATCCCTTGTAAGAGTTCAAATAATCTACAACCAGATCACGTTCCTCATCCGTTTGAAGCTGTTTGACCGAAAGGCCAATGCGTCGTTCTTTGGGATTAATGTTGATTACTTTGGCCGAAACAATGTCTCCAACTTGAAACTTGCCTACAGGGGTTTTAATCTTCTCACTGTTCACTTCCGAAACATGAACCAGCCCTTCAATCCCTTCCTCCAATTCGACAAAAAGACCAAAGTCCGTGACATTAGTTATGGTACCCGTAATCTTGTCTCCCACCTCATATCGTTCAGGGATTGTCTCCCAAGGATCTTTCTGAAGTTGCTTGATTCCCAGAGAAAATCGTTCATTATCTTTGTCGATATTTAGAACAATAGCCTGAACTACATCACCTTTCTTATAGAGTTCGGATGGGTGTTTAATACGTTTGGTCCATGATACGTCGGAGATGTGCACCAAGCCATCAATGCCCTCGTCAATTCCGATAAATACACCAAAATCTGTAATGTTCTTGATCTTTCCTTCAATTGTCGTCCCAATAGGATATTTTTCGCTAACGACATCCCACGGGTTCGGTACCACCTGCTTCATACCCAGGGATATTCTCCTATTCTCGCTTGAAATGTTTAAAACAACAGCCTCTACGGTTTCGCCAACCGATACCACCTTGGAAGGATGACGTATTTTTTTAGTCCATGACATCTCCGAGACGTGAATCAGCCCTTCTATCCCCCTCTCCAGTTCAACAAAGGCACCATAATCGGTAAAACTAACGATTCTGCCATTGACATGGGAACCTATTGGATATTTTTCTTCGGCAGTGGTCCAAGGGTCCGGCACAAGCTGTTTTAACCCAAGCGAGACCCGCTCCCGTTCAAGATCAAGATTTAGGATCTTTACACTAACCTCATCGCCTACCGAAAATATCTCAGATGGATGACCAATACGTCCCCAGGACATATCCGTTATGTGTAGCAGACCATCAATACCACCAAGATCAATAAAGGCGCCATATTCAGTGATATTCTTTACCACACCAGTGGTGACCTTGCCTTCCTGGATTGTTGCAAGGGTTTCAGCGCGCTTTGCTTCACGTACTTTTTCAAGGATTACGCGTCTCGACAGAACAATATTGCTTCGCTTTCTATTGTATTTTAAAACCTTGAACTCGTAGGTCTTGCCAACCATTTGATCCAAGTCGCGGACTGGACGAAGGGCCACTTGAGAACCAGGCAAAAAAGCAGAGACTCCGATATCAACCGAGAGTCCACCCTTAACACGGCTGATTACAAGTCCCTTGACTACACCATCTTCCTCATAGGCCTTCTTGATATCTTCCCAAACCTTAATCTTGGAAGCCTTCTCTTTGGAAAGCAAGACAACGCCACCGTCGTCGTCCCAGCGCTCCATCATAACATCAATAGTATCGCCCACCTCAGCATCGATCGTACCGTCCGGGCCAGTGACTTCGGCAATAGGTACTTGTCCTTCAAATTTGTAGCCAATATCCACCAATAGGAATTCCTTGTCGACCTGCACAATCCTGCCCTGCACGACCTGGCCTTCCTCAACCCGCCTAAAGCTCTCTTCATACATCTCCATTAGATCTTCTTTGCCACCCATGGTTGCCTCGGCACCCCGCCCGGCCATCTCTGGCTCGCCTTGGGCGCTATCGGTATGCCTTTCCTCAACTTGGGCCGTTTCGTCTCCTTGGTCAACCTCAGATCCTGCAGCTTTGTCATCTTGGTTGGACTCTTTCTCTTCAACCTGTAGTTTTTCTTCCTTAAGTTCGGTTAAACTGTTTTTATCCTCTTCCATTAAAAAATTGCCCCCTTCTCCTTGTTAACAACCGACAAGACACCTTGACACATTAAAAAAAAATTCTTTATCAAGAATACGTAAAAAAAACAACCCTTATTTCACGCACTCTCTAATGTGGGAAAGTATCACTTCGACCACCTGGTCAATATCCAAGCTTGTAGAGTCGATCCTAATTGCATCATGGGCAGGTCTCAGAGGAGATAGTGTCCGGATAGAGTCGTCATTATCCCTTTTCTTCATTGCCTCCCTCACCTCCGCAAGGCTGGTCCGCTCATGTCTTGCGGCAAGTTCCCTGTACCTTCTCTGGGCACGCGTGTCGAGGTCCGCATCCAGGTAAAACTTGATATCGGCCCATGGAAATACGACAGTCCCCATGTCACGTCCTTCAAAGACCACACATCCACTTTTTCCCATTTCACGCTGAACACCCAATAGGTATTTTCTTACGGCGGACCTTGCGGATATTGCAGATGCAAACATGCCAATCTCTTGTGTTCGTATGTCCTCTGTAATATCATCCCTGTTAGCGTACAGTCTCGATCCTTGGGAGCCGTTTTCGAATCTAAGAACAAGGTGCCCGCAGATTTTATCCAGCCTCTCGTCATCATTGGGTTCACATCCTTCAGAAAGGGCAACCAGTGCAACGGCTCGGTACAAGGCACCAGTGTCAACATAGGTGTAGCCAAGTCGCTCAGCAACCAAACGACTAACTGTAGTTTTGCCAGCGCCTGACGGCCCGTCTATGGTTATCAAAAGGACCTTCATTGAACCGCCTTTCTCAGGGCTTCAATAAGGCCCCGGTTTTCTTCAGGAAGCCCCACATTGATACGAATATAGTTTGGATAGCCATACGCGGTCATAGGCCGTACAATTACACCCATGCGAAGCATCTTTTCAAAGACGATCTTTGCCTCCCTTTGCAGATCTATGAGAAAAAAATTGGTCTGGGTAGGAAAGTATCGAAGTCCCAACTTCTCCACTTCCTGATACAAAAAATCAAGCCCTTCATGGACAGTACTAATGGTCTTATTGAGAAAGTCTTCATCATCCAAGGAGGCCAGAGCCCCAACCTGTGCCAGCAGATTAGTATTAAAGGGTTGCCTGACACGATGCATAAGATCTGCCAGGTTTTCTCTCATAACGCCATAGCCTATTCGAAGACCTGCTAATCCGTATGCCTTTGAAAAGGTACGAAGGGTTACAACGGTCTTGTCACCGTCCAGATAATCAAGACCGGTCGGGCAGGTACCATCTCGCACGAATTCAATATAGGCTTCATCCAACACGATCAAGACGTCAGGCGGAACCCGTTGAAGAAAAGCTTCAAAGTCTTCCCTTGACACAATCGTTCCAGTAGGATTGTTTGGATTGTTGACGAAGATCATGCGCGTTTTTGAGGAGATCCCCTCTGCCATACCTTCCAGATCGAGCACGCGTTCTTTTAGGGCCACCTTAACTGGCCGTCCCCCGCCTGCTTGCACCATAATCTCATACATCAAGAATGATGGCTCTGGTAAAACAGCTTCATCACCCTCTCGAAGGAAGGTCCGAACTAGGAGCTCTATGATTTCATTGGAACCATTTCCAAGCACAATGCGATTGAGCGGGACCTTCAGCTTTTCGGACAAGCGCTTCCTTAAGTAATAGTTGCTTCCGTCTGGATAGCGATGCAGATTATTGAGTGAATTCATTATTGCGTCTAATGCCTTGGGAGATGGGCCAATCGGGTTTTCATTGGATGCCAGTTTTATACAACCGCTAATGCCATATTCGCGCTCCAGTTCCTCAATTGGTTTTCCTGGTACATACGGCTTCAGAGTAGAAATATAGTCGGGTATTCTCATGAAGACCCCCTTATCCTGTTTGACCGTCTGCTTTGTGCAGAATGAAAGTTAACAAAAGTTCAATGTACACACTATTCTTAAAGAGATAGAAATCAGTCTGCCCTGTTGGAGTTGATATTCAGAATGTTCTTCGACGCTCACACACGGCCGCTGTATATCTAAACACTGAGTGATAATCAACACAATTTATCCTAACTCGTGCCCATCCACGAATCGTACAAACTCAATGGGCACAAGCGTAAGTTTCCAATTCAGAAATGAGTAATGTTCCGCAAGGTCAAGGAAAACAAGGGGTTACGCGGAGGCGTACCGAGGTACGTCGCACAAGCAACCCCGCAGTTTGACGCCGATTCAGCCGTTCAGCCGTCGCAGCCAGTGCTTTGGCGAAGTCGGCTCGTAGCCAAGAAGGCTACTATGGCGAAGTCGGCGATTGCGGAAA
>DAOUTV010000270.1 GCA_030668505.1 Desulfobacterales bacterium
ATGAAAAGCTATCGAAAAGAACTGTGGTTTGAGGTGCCGACCCGGCGGGCGCTTATAAATATTACCCCCCAGGTTGAAGACTGCCTCAAGGAAAGCGGCATCAAAGAGGGCTTGGTGCTCTGCAACGCCATGCACATTACTGCTTCTGTGTTCATAAATGATGATGAGTCCGGACTTCACCACGATTATGACGTCTGGCTGGAGAAGTTGGCACCACATGAGCCTGTTGCACAATATCGGCATAACGTGGGAGAGGACAACGCAGATGCCCATATGAAAAGACAGATTATGGGACGTGAAGTGGTCGTTGCCGTGACGGAGGGACGGCTCGATTTCGGTACCTGGGAACAGATTTTTTACGGTGAGTTTGATGGTCGAAGGAGAAAGAGGGTCCTGGTCAAAATCATTGGTGAATGAACACCTCGCTTTATAAAACCCCTGAAGAAAGACGGTTTCGTAATAAGTCAATTTTCCTCACTCCGTGAGCGTTTTGGGCGCACTCAAGATGTTCGGCTAAAATGCTAAAACTCGGGCTAACGCTCTCAAACAGTTAGCATTTCTTAACGCTGAACATATTGAGTGCTTTTCTCCCAAAATGCTCAATGTCATTCGCAAAAGACTTTTTACGAGATCATCAAGAAAGGAGTATAAAAGATGAAAGTACATGTTAGATTAACCTTCTTGCTTCTGGTGGTACTGGCCCTAGCAGCAGGGTGCACTTCGGCCCCGAAGGTCCGGCGCACTGCAGTGGAAGAGACCGTAGATCTTTCCGGTCGCTGGAATGACTCCGATTCCCGTATGGTGGCCGAGGAGATGATAAAAGACTGTCTTAACCGGCCCTGGTTTGCCGATTTCCAGTCCCACAAAGGAAGGAAGCCTTCGGTGATTGTGGGCACAGTGGTCAACCGCTCCGACGAGCACATAAACACGCAGGTCTTTGTGAAGGACCTGGAGAGGGCGCTCATCAATTCCGGGTTTGTGGACTTTGTTGCCTCCCGTGACGAGAGAGGAGAGCTCAGGCAGGAGCGGGCCGACATGCAGTTAGGCTTCACCTCGGCGGAGACGGCAAAGGCAATGGGGCGGGAGATTGGGGCTGACTTCATGCTCAAGGGAACGATAAACACGATACGGGACCAGATAACTGGTCAGTACGTGATTCTATACCAGGTGAATCTCGAGATCCACGACCTGGAAACGAACAGGAAGGTCTGGATCGGGCAGAAGAAATTGAAAAAGGTGGTCTCCCGCAGCCGCTGGAAGATGTAGCAAAAAGGGAAGACCAGGGGTTCCGTTCCCACATATAGATAGTTTCCATCCATAAATGGCTCTTTTCCGCGCAACCCCTTGTTTTCCTTGACCTTGCGGAAAATTGCTCATTTCTGAATTGGAAACTTACGCTTGTGCCATTAATTTTTACGATTCATGGATGGACACTAGATTGTACATGCAAGGGGTCTGGAATAACAAATGGGTGGTGCTGGCTGCTTTTGCTACAGCATTGATAGGCACTGCGGCCTGCGCACCACAGATGCGGATCTACCCGGAAGTGGACCGGTTGATGGCGACGGCGGACTTTTGCTCCGCGATGGATCTCGTTGAGAAGAATAAGGATAAGTACGGCAAACGTGACTACCTGATCTACCTGATGGATCAGGCCATACTGGCGCATTACGCCGGCGATTGGGCCCGGTCGGCCAAAATCTTCCAGCAGGCCAGCCAGGAGTTTGAGGAACGCTATACTGAGTCCATTATTAAATATGGTACCACGTGGCTTGTGAACGATCTTGTCGCCGACTACCGGGGCGAGGATTTCGAAAGTGTGATGATAAACCTCTTTGATGCCATAAACTATGTCATGCTCGGTGAGAGGGCCGAGGCAATGGTGGAGGCTAGGAGGGTGAACAACAGGCTGAACCTCATAAACAGCAAATACGACGAGGACAAGAAGAACGTCTATAAAGAGGACGCCTTTGCGCGGTTTCTCATGGGCATCCTTTATGGGGCAGGCAGCACCTCTGAGGATCTAAACGATGCTTACATTTCTTACAAGAAGGCTTACAAAATATACAAAGACGACTTCAGTGTCAACTACGGCACCCCCCTACCACCGGTGTTGAAAGAGAACCTTCTTTCCGTGGCCAGCTTCATGGGCAAGGAGGAGTGGTCGCACTGGAAAAGAAGCCTACCTAAGGTAAGATTCGTCACGTTAAAGGAGAGGAGAAAAAAGGCCGAGGTCTATGTGATTCATTACAACGGTAAGGCCCCGGTTAAGGTGGAGGGGACGATAATAGTTCCTATGCGTGACGGCCACGTTATCAAAATCGCCTTCCCAAAGTACAAGGAGCGGCCCAGCAGCATCTGCGGCTCAGTTATTTGCGTCTCCAGCACCGCGGGGGAGCCTATATACCGCTCTCGGTCCGTTTTGGCCGAGCACATAGGACGCATAGCGATGAAAAGTTTGGAGAACCGCAAAACCCGCGTTAGGGCAAAGGCCATTGCGCGGGCTACGGCTAAGTATGTTGCCGGAAAGAGCGTTGCGGACGACACACGCGAACGGCAAGGTGACGTGGCAGGGCTCTTTGCCGACATAATTACGACCGCGGCCGCCGTGGTCACAGAGCAGGCGGATTTAAGATGCTGGAGAACCTTACCCGCAGAGTTGCTTGTGGCCAAACTTGCGCTGAAGCCAGGCAACTACCAGCTTACCGCAGAGTGCCTGGGGAAGCGTGGCGATGTGGTGAGAAGGCTTAAGTTAGGCAGGTACACCCTGGAGGCCGGAGATAAGAAGTTCATTATTTTCCACACGTTTGATTGATAATCTCGTAAAAAGTCGTCACTCCGGTGAAAACCGGAGTCCAGAGCCTTTGTAACTAGCTGAATAAACTGGATTCCGGCTTTCGCCGGAATGACAGAAAGAGGTGTTTTTCGACTTTTTACGAGACCGTCTTGATTGATGCATTCGTAAAAAGTCAATTTTGCTCACTCCGTGAACATTTTGGGCGCACTCAAGTTGCTCAGCTAAAACGCTAAAACTCGGGCTAACGCCCTCAAACAGTTAGCATTTTCTGACGCTGAACATCTCGAGTGCTTTTCTCCCAAAATGCTCAATGTCCTTCGCAAAAGACTTTTGACGAAGTCGTCTTGATTAGGGCTGAAGCTTTTTCAAAATTCTTTCTCAAGTACTATTTAACCCTACAACGACACTTACCGTTGACACCAAATTCTGGATTCTGTCATGCCGGACTTGATCCGGCATCCAGAAGTCGAGCTCTGACCATGAACTAAAATAGCCATATTCCAGATCGTTCTGACTGGATTCCGGCTTTCGCGACTCGACTGAGCTCGCCGAAGTCCGGACTGA
>DAOUTV010000265.1 GCA_030668505.1 Desulfobacterales bacterium
CAGACATGTAAAGTGTTGACGGCTTCGTAAAAAGTCATGATTCGTCATGCCGGACTTGATCCGGCATCCAGAACATGTTGATTTCACTGGATTCCGGCTTTCGCCGGAATGACGATTTAAAGAATTGCTGACTTTTTACGAGACCATCAAGTGTTACGAACTTTTAAAAAATGGCCAAACAGATCAAGCAAAAGGGTTTTGAAACGGCATATAAGCTGATTGTGGCATCGGGTTCCCAGAGGGAGAATAAGAGAAGCGGAGAGGGAGAAATCTCCAAACTAGTGGAGATATGACACTGGGGTCGAGGTGGACGGCTATGGCCCGCCCCATCTCAGCTTGGTCTTCAGCACGTCATAATAGCTCAGTCCGGGCGGCCTGATCATATGAATCGTGTGAGGAGCCTTTTGGATAACAATGGAATCTTGGTATGTAACGTGGAGCCCTACCTGGCCGTCAAAGGTCAAAAAGACATTCGAATCCCGCTCGTCCAGCCCGATTTTGATGGTAGCGGTGTCAGGCAGGATCAGGGAGCGATTTGTAAGGGTAAAGGGACAGATCGGGGTGAGTATGATCGTCTCGATCGAGGGATATATGATCGGACCACCTGCTGAAAGTGAATACGCGGTGGAACCTGTTGGTGTTGACACAATCAGCCCATCCGCCTTGAAGGTGGTGAGGTAGTCATCATTGATATAAGTATGTATGTGGGCTATTCGTGCTAGTGCCTCCTTGTTTACCACCACATCGTTGAGAACGGTCTGACAGGCAATTCCCTTACCATCTCGCCAAACTTGTGCTGATAATAAGATCCTTTCCTCAGTGGTACACGCGTCGTTGATGACATCTTCCATGATGGGGAATAGCTGGTCGGCCGAGGCCTCTGTCAGGAAACCAAAATCTCCCAGATTTACCCCAAGAACAGGGATTCCAGTATCCTGTATCCATCGAATGGCGCTCAAGAAAGTCCCGTCGCCGCCCAATACGACAATGCAGCAAAGATCCAGGGGGGCCCTAGGAATATTTTCAACTAGACACTCTTTGGAGGTGATGGGTGCGGGAATGTTCTGCCTGGTGAGAACCCCAATCCCTTTTGCCTTCAGCCAGCTTTCCAGCTCCTTGGCCTTCTCAACAGTCTCTTCTTGGTCCTTGACAACAATTCCTATCTTCTTCATAGGGACCGACCTGTTATGAGTTTACAACGTAGGCGTTTAGCGCCGCAACATCGACAAAAGATTGTCTATGTGACATAATTTTTTGTACTTATTGATTAATAGTGAGCTAAAGTTTGAAGTGTCTAAAGTGAGCTAAAGTTAATGTGCACGCCTTTTCAGCCGTCGTAGCCAAGGCTACTATGGCGAAGTCGGCCGGCGTGGTCAGTCTTAAAAACAGGTTGCGCCAGAGGCGCATTCCTCAACTTTAGGCACTTTAGTTCACTTTAGGCACTTCTTTTTGGTTCCGGCTTGTCCGGGTTAGGGTCTATCTATTTTTTTGGATTCATATCAGGGTTTTGAAGGCATGTCAATCATTGTGAAAGGTCCAAGGTCCCAGACGCAAGGGATATCATGGGATGCAAGACTCAGGTTTCACTCTTTTTTGCATTTGCAGGGCCTTTTTTTAATAGTCCTTCCAGGGCCTGGCAGCAACAAATATGGCAAAAAAGAGTGTAAATATCACCCAACCTACTCCGATGAGAGCTAGTGCCGGCCACGGGTAACCCTCATAGGGACTAGTCACTTCTTTGAGGAAGCCGTTCATAAGTATTACTGCCAAGGTTACGGGGATTACTATTTTCACTGAATAATCCCACCACGAAAACAACTTCAATTGGGAAAAACTGTTTATGTGTCCTCGCAAAACGTAAGCCTTATAAATCCAGCCAATCAGGATACATTCCAGGATTCCTCCCAAGACCAATCCATATTGAGTGAGAAAGTGATCTACGATATCTAACCAGAAAAGGCCTCCCTGAGTCGCAAATATGGTACTTCCAATGAATCCTGCAATAGCAAGCAAAGAGACAACTGTCTTGCGCGAGTAATGGAATTTGTCAATGGCGCTGGAGGTAAAGGCTTCCAGAATAGAAACCGAAGAAGACAATCCGGCAATTAGCAAACAACCGAAAAAAAGTACTCCGAATAGTTGAGAGAAAGCGGGAAGCATCCCAATTGCCTTGGGAAAAACAACAAAAGCAAGACCGATTGATTTACTCACCACTTTATCAATAGGAAGGGAGAGTTTATGGGCCATATACCCTAGGACAGAGAATATCCCAAGGCCCGCTATTAAAGAAAAAGAGCAATTGGCAATACTAATTATTACAGAGTCTTTTACTATTTCACTCTTCTTAGGCAGATAAGAAGCGTAGGCAATCAAGATGCCAAAACCAAGGCTCAAGGAAAAAAATATTTGCGAGACAGCATCTATCCAGACCCGCATATCTTTCAATTTTTCAAAATCAGGCTTTAGATATACACTAATCCCCTCGGATGAACCGGGCAGGTTGATACTCCATCCCACGAGTATAAGGATGAGTAAAAACAAGAGTGGCATGAATAGCTTGTTTGCTCTCTCCAGCCCCTTTACTACGCCTCTGAATACGATAAACCAGTTTAAGAACCATACCACAGCCAGAGAAAAGAGGATTGGCAACCGCATGTTACCAACTTCAAAGGGGCCTTTGCTAATCATCAAGAAATCGTTGAAGAAAAAACTGTTAGGATCCGCCCCCCAGTCCAGCCCAAATGACAAGAGTAGGTAATAGAAAGACCAGGCAACAATTACACTGTAGTAAAGCACTATCCCGAACATCACGAATATGACCTGCCACCAGCCCAGCCACTCCCAACGAGTACTTGCTCCAGCGCAACTGGCCGGGGCAGAACCTCTCATCCGATGTCCGAGACCGATCTCCAGGATCATAAAGGGGATGCCCACAATAACCAGAGCCAGAAAGTAAGGGATGAGAAAGGCGCCTCCGCCGTTTTTGTAGCAAAGGTATGGAAACCTCCAGATATTTCCCAAGCCGATTGCTGAACCAACAGCAGCAAGCAGGAACCCGATGTGCGTGTTCCATTGAGGACGGTGACCTGAGGCAATTCCCTTTTTCATAACCTACAACCCTTGAGAACAAAGAGGTTCTGTCCTATGCCAAAATACCATCTTGACCAACAAACATCGAAAACCGCACGACAATTACCAAAGGTCTACCCAAAAGCCAAGTATAAGTTGGAGAGTATTCTAACAATAGCGTTTTGACCATTATGGATGGAAACTAGCTTGAAGCAGTCTCCTGGAGGGCACTGAGGCGAGCACTTACTTTAACCGGATAGACAGGCGGGTTCTCAAGGTTTTTATGTTGTTCATCAAGGTCTGCAAAACCTTTTCTAAGCCGCTCCCGGATCTCCTCCAGTGAAGGATGTCTCCTCAGGAGCTTTCCATCCTGA
>DAOUTV010000026.1 GCA_030668505.1 Desulfobacterales bacterium
AGAACCGCACTGAGAAAGGTTATAACATCCGGCTCATCGTCGACAATTAATATTTTCTTGGACATTTTTCCCTTCCTTTCGATGATAACCGCAAGAAACCGCCAAGACGTATTTTGACCTTGCAATTACATAGCATGGTATAATCGTGTTTGAAAGACCAAATTGAAACAAGGCAAATCCTTTGATTGCCTGTGCTCTTTATGATATGTGAATGGAATCAGCCCTAGCGACGCTCCGGCACGGAGCCTCAGATGTTATTACCAAGCCCATACGGAATGAACTTCTAATACTTTCGCTCGAAAGGGCCAAGAAAAAGATAACCATGAGCCAGCAATTAAAGGACCAGGTGGAAAGCTTGGAGCAAAAACTTGAAGAGTGTACGCTGGAGTTGAGGCATGCACAGGAGGAATTGAGAAAAAACAGGCGACTCGCCACCATTGGCGAGGGGGTGACAGGAACGGCTCATTATATCAAGAATATTTTGACTGGCCTACGCGGGGGGATGTACATGGTCAACACTGCCATAGCCAAGGATAAGCCCCACATGTTGAAAGACGGCTGGGGCATGCTCCAGCGCAATATCGAGAATGTCTCAGGCCTAATGCTCGATGTTTTGAGATTTTCCAAGGAGAGGACACCTGAGAGAAGTGTATGCAGCCCTAACGAAATTGTCTCAAAAGCGGTGGAACTCTTCAGGGAAAAGGCCAAGGAGCACCACGTTAAGTTATATATGGACCTTGATCCGAATCTGAAGGATGCCTACCTGGACCGGGATGGTATCCATAACGTATTGGTGAACCTGATCTCAAACGCTATTGACGCATGCATCTATGATACAGATATCTCCAATGCCTGGAGTGTAACAGTAAGGACTGAACTGGTAACCAGTGCCAACTTAGGCGAAACTATTCTTTTTGAAGTCACTGACAACGGAACGGGAATGACCGATGAAGTGAAGGCAAAACTTTTCACCAAGTTCTTCAGTACTAAAGCGGGCCGGGGTACAGGTATTGGTCTCTTGGGAAGTCAAAAGATCATTCACGAACATGGCGGGGAGATATCTGTCCAGTCGAAGGTGGGGCAAGGGGCTACTTTTTCTGTTCGACTTAAGCGGGCAATGCCACAGGATAATACAGGTGCTCGTCATAAGCCCACGAAAGCTTGACCCTCAAAACTTCACGGATGTCCCACGTTTTTTCACCTATGGTAATACGTAAAATTCAGGAGATAGCTCCACAGTAACTGTCGTGCCCTTACCAACCTCGCTTCGGATACCAATCGTACTATTATGCCTTTTTAATATCTCCCTCGCAACAGTCAGCCCTAAACCACTTCCTACTGTCTTGGTCGAAAAAAAAGGATCAAACACTTTCTCCAGAACGTCCCCGGGAATGCCCTTGCCGGTGTCGCTTATCGCTATTTTAATAGTTTTTGGAACCTTTTCCTGAACGTATTCGGTTTGTACGCCTAAGTTTCCACCCTTTTCCATGGCATGCATGGCATTGATGATAATATTGATGAAAACCTCCCCTAACTTTCTCCTGTCGACGCATATTAAGGGAATACCTTCAGCAAAAGAGGTGCTGACAGAAATGCCTTTTTGAGTCAGATCCTTATCCAAGAGCAACAAGACCTCACTAATCAGTTTGTTTACATTTAATTCCTTTTTCTCTAGGGGGATCTCTCCGGAATAAAGCAAGATGTCATTTATAAGACTCTCCAGCCTGGCAACCTCGTTGGCTATAATTCCGGCATACTTTTCTTCACTAAGCCGCATGCTGGCCTTATTTCTCAATCGCCTGGCAAATCCTCCGATAACCGTCAGAGGGGTCCTGATCTCGTGAGCGATCTTATCGGATATCTCACCTATGGCAATGCGTTTTTCTGCCTTCCTTAAGTATTCGCGGGTTGCCTTGAGGAGCCTCTTTGTAGCCAGCCTTTCCTCTGCTCGTCTCAAAGCAACTGATAGAGCCTCATTCCCAACGGGTTTGGTGATAAAATCAGAGGCATCAAGTTGAAGGGATTGGATGGCCAGGTCCATATCCCCATGCCCGGTAATAACTATGACCTCGGTTTCGGGGCTCATCTGTTTAATCCTTTCTAACACCTCAATCCCATCCATACCGGGCATCTTTATATCGGTTAATACGATAGGGGGGCTTTCTCGCTGGAACAGCTCTATCCCCCTTTGGCCATCCTCGGCTGTGATAACTTCATAACCATGACTGCGTAAGTAAAGCCCCACGACCTTCCTTATGGGCTCCTCATCATCGATAAGCAGAACTTTAGACACTTATCTTTAATCTCCTTATTCCTTTTCCCAATTTCCATAGAAACTGCGGGAAATCTAAACTCAGGGGCTCATTACTACAGTCAGGATTGCACTTAAATATAACCTTGACGGTCAGCTTGGCTATATCCAGCCTAACCAGTGACCTGTCCAAAAATGGCATCATTCGCCCCATTTCTAAACCCCCAACAGACTGATGGTCACAGTGGCATGTCGTGGCTGTGTCTCAATACCCAGGATGCTTGTGGCCGCTGTGACAGCTTGTACAGATATTCTTGGGAATGCTCAATGTCTCACGGTGTGCCAAATTGGTTGGAGCTTTGAGATGAAGGCTGGCCGGACCATGGCAACATTCACACTGCTTGTTGATCATTCGTGGGGTTTCGGCAACACTGCTAAATCCCCCCGGTTTCCCGTAGCCGGTAGTATGGCAAGGGAGACAGTCTGGATCGCGATCTTTTTCTCTCATCTGTATGACCCGAAAATTTTTCGAGTATTTCCAAGAGTGATAGCTCTCCACGTGCCCTGGATGGCATTCTTTGCATTTTTCCATACCTACGTAGGTAGCCTTTTCTATTTCACCCCACACAGAGGCTTTGGACAAGGCAAAAAGGCAAACAGCAAGAACCCCGATGATCACCGTACTAACTAATTGTCTCATCGCCACCTCCAATTCCTTTTGCTATTTATTACTATAATACAGCCAGCTAACATCCTATTATATAATTTTTTTAGTTCAAAGGTTACCTAAGACACTCATCTCTTAAGCATCCTCTGAAGATGCGGGGAACCGTAATTCAAAGGTTGTCCCTGTACCTACTTCACTTTCTACCCCTATAGTCCCACCGTAATCCTTAACGATGCCATAGCTAATAGAAAGCCCGAGTCCGGTCCCCTTACCTACCTCTTTGGTGGTGAAAAAGGGTTCAAATATTCTGTGTATGATATCTTCCGGAATGCCTATGCCGGTATCGGATACGGTGACTATAACATCGCCGTTGTCTGTAAAGGATCTTATTTTTAGTAACTTGGTTTGCCCGGCCATTTTGTCCTCCATGGCACTCCTGGCATTGATCACTAGGTTTATGAAAACCTGTTCCAATCTGTTGCTATCTGCCATGATGGGGGGTAAATTTTTATCTAAATCCAATTCCCACTCTATTTGACGTAGTTTCAATTGTTCACCAATTATCTTAAAAACGTCTCTGATCGGTTTATTGATATCCACTGTCCCGGGTTTGGTATCTGCTATCCTTGCAAAGTCCCGCATGTGTTTGATAATTCCAGATGCTCTATCCACTTGATTGCTGATTTCTTCAGTTACAGTATTGAATTCTTCATCACTTATTTTTTTTCCCGTGGTTACAACTTCTCTGAGAAAATCGCTGCCAATCTTCATAACATTGAGTGGCTGATTCAATTCATGGGCTATGCCTGCCGCCATCTCTCCCAACGTTGCCAGCTTACTGGCCTGAATCAACTGGGTCTCTCTCTGTACGCTTTCTGTAACATCGGTTGTTGTGGCAATAAGGGCGTATTTTCCCATGTAATGAGCGCCGCATACATGGATGTTCGTATAAAATAGGTCTCCATTTTTTCTGCGATGTTGCTTTTTAGAAAATAGGATAGACCGATGATCCATGACACCCTTAAAACGCACACTAATTTCTTGTGCATCTTCTTCATATCCAAGATCCCTAAAAGACATCTTCAGAAGATTTTCTTTTGAATACCCATAATGGCTTTCAGCCCTTGCATTTGCATCAAGGATTTGTAGCGTTTCGCGATCCAGAATAAAGATAGGGTTTGGGTCGGTATCAAACAGAAGCCTATATTTTACTTCAGACTGCTTCAGCTCTTCTTCATAGACCTTTAATCTATAAAGCATATGCTTGAATGAGTCCGCTAACTTAACCATCTCATCACCCACATGGCCTTTAAAGACGGAGCATTTGCGACACTCATCCAGTTTTTCCGGAAATTTCCCTGATGGCTGGGCGTGACACAGCGTACCATCTACATACCAACACATGATCTCGGTATTTCCATGGGCCGGGCAGTCAGTTTTGTCACATTTTTCTACCTCCCAGCATTTGAATGTCCTTCCAAATTCAAACCCTGGCTTCCCACGGCTGATTTCATCGGCTAATCGGGTGAGTGTGGAAAGGGGTCGGGTAATATACCTGGATAAGAATAGGGTTAAGAAAAAACTCACAACCGCAAGAGAAATTACCGTCAAGGTAATCTCTCTATTCCTAAGCATTTCTATCCTATGTTCTGTGGGGGTCCAATTGATTCCCACGGTTAAAACCCCCAGCATCTTGTGTCTAACTGCATGGCACTTATGACAGGGCTCTTCATTGGGGATAGGCATGGCATGGTAGAGTACCTTTTCTTTGCCCAATACCTCCAAGCCCTTAACCAGGGAACTGGTACGCAATGCCTTTTCGGAAACCCGTGACTTGTCAACCCTGCCTATATTAGCCAGCAATCCACTGTGTTTGACTGTGCCTGTAGCATCGCAAAGATTTAGAACTGTCACATCCTTCAATGTGTTCAGCCTTTCCAGGATGGCCTGCACGTCCATCATCTCTCCATCGAGCATGGGGTACTCAATACTTCTCATTACCGTATCAGCCATCTCATATGCCCGCGCCTCTTGCTTCTTAAAGTAGAATTCTGTGCGTGTCACCATGTCATAGTAAGTAAAGAGGCCCATTACTAAAACCAAAATCAGGCTCACACCCAATATTACCCTGACCCTTAGGCTGGCTACGGGAGGCCTAAGTCGTAACTTGGCTAAAAATGGTGGAATTCGACCCATTTTTTCAATACCCTACATGCTAAAAAAAATTTCCATGTTTGTGCGGCCTGTGCGGACAAAAGAATTATTCAGCTGGATGAATGTATTACAGGTTCTTTGATCCACGCAGCTTCCATCCTAGGCGCTTAGCGCCACGACATCGACAAAAGATTGTCCATGTAATGAAAGCTTTTGTATCTATTAATTAAAAGTGAGCTAAAGTGCCTAAAATGCCTAAAGTGAGCTAAAGTTAATGTGCACGCCTTTTGGCGTGGTCAGTCTTAAAAACAGTTTGCGCCAGAGGCGCACTCCTTAACTTTAGGCACTTTAGTTCACTTTAGGCATTTTAGGCACTTCTTTTTGGTTCCGGCTTGTCCGGGTTAGGACAACAAATTACTGACCATCTTGAGCATGGCATCTGCATTCATGGGTTTCTCAATATACCCCTCAGGGGGTGGGGTGTCTTGGCCTTGTCTTACGATGAGGTCATCGAAATGTCCCCCTCTGGCAATTCCTGTGACAATTATTACGGGAATGTTTTTGGTTTCCTCATCATGTTTGAGATCCTGATACATTCCTATCCCACCCCGTTCGGGCATCATGATGTCCATGAGAATGAGATCGGGTTTCTCCGCCTTGACCTTTTTCATTCCCTCTTTGCCATCCATCGCTATTACGGGTGTGTATCCGCTTGCTTCCAATACTGTGGATGCATACTCTATTTGCTCGATCTCGTCATCCACGATGAGGATCTTCTTTCCCATGATAGTTCCCTCCTTTCCAGTTTTCGCGTTATCTTCTTCATACTCTGTATACAGTTGATGTTTCCCTTTAAACCGGGGAGGCTATCGTATCTGAACTATCCTTCCTGCATGGAAAATGCATGGTAAAGGTTGTGCCCTGACCGGGTTCTGATTCAAAAGAGATAGTCCCTCCATGCTCATCAACGATTTTTCGGGTCACGAGCAACCCGAGGCCGGTACCTTTTGGACCTTTGGTTGAAAAGAACCGCTCGAAGAGCTTCTCTTGAACTTCTTTGCTCATGCCCACACCATTATCCACCACATCGAAACTGATACCATCGTCTTCCTTGCGGGTCCTGATAATGACACGGAAATCCTTGTCCTCATCCGGCTCTTGAGTACAGGCATCAATGGCATTGGTTACCAAATTAAGGAGACAACGGTGGGCTCCCGTTGGATCAAGATAACATTCATCTATAGACGGATCAAAGTCTTTGGATAGCTTTATGTCAGGGTGCATACCCTTTTCTTTCATAAGATAATCCAACTTGGCCGATCTGGCTTTAAGGGTCTCATACATGAGATCATAGACTTCTTGGGCGATATCATTTGGCGAACAGCTTACATAATCTGGCTCTCGTTCTTTAGAATAAATGAGCATATTCATGACCAGATCAGAAATTCTGGAAACATTGTTTTCCACCATGCCCCAGCCTTTGCGCAGGAGATCCGGCTTGTCCTTCTTCAGGCTTGTATTGACTATGTAAACACCACCTTGGAGTCCGTTCAATATATTCTTGGTGTAATGGGCCATGCCCGCCACCGCCTGCCCAATAGCGGACAGCCTTTCGATTTGTATCAATTCTCTCTGCAGGCGTTTGATTTCCCGCAAATCCTGGAAAAAGCACACAACACCTGTTTTCTCTCCGTTTTCAAACAGAGTAGCTCCCGATATGCGCACTGGGATTTCTTCGCCATTTTTTGAGATAAGGACATTCTCATAGTTGACAAGTCTATTCTTGCCTCCATAGGCTTCGGCGATAAGTGTTTCGTTGATTTTTTCGCCAACGCCAGGAAGGTACACAGTGTCTATAGGTACCTTTCCCACAACCTCATCTGCCGTATACCCCAGCAAATCCTCCGTCCCTCGGTTGAAGACGACAATGGTCCCATCCTTGTCCGACGCTATGATCCCGTCAATAGAACTTTGGATTAGGTTTTTTTGAAAGTCGTGAGCCTTACTCAACTCCTCCGTGGCCTCTTTGACCATAACCTCCAGATTATCGGTGTACTCCTTGAGAAGCCTCCTTGTATCCACCCTTTCCTCGGCCCGTTTCAAAGCAATTGATAGCGCTTCATTCCCAACAGGTTTTGTGATAAAATCGGAGGCATCAAATTGGAGGGATTGGATGGCCAGGTCCATATCCCCGTGCCCGGTAATAACTATGACCTCGGTTTCAGGGCTGGTCTGTTTAATCTTTTTTAATACCTCAATCCCATCCATGCCGGGCATCTTTATATCGGTTAATACGATAGAGGGGCCTTCTCGCTGGAATAGCTCTATGCCCTTTGGGCCATCCGCTGCTGTGAAGACCTCATAACCATGACTGCGTAAGTATAGCCCCACGATCTTCCTTACAGGCTCCTCGTCATCTATAAGCAGAAGTTTAGACATCTATTTCTAATCTCCCCATGGCCTTTTTCTTAAGTTCCCTAAGCATTCTCTTTCTCAATACCCCATATGCTTATGCTGACGGTGGCATGTAGTGCAGATATTTTCAGGAATACTCAGCGTCTTTTGATGCTCCTCTACTGTAGGTGCCTTTAGATGTAAGCTTGCAGGCCCATGGCATGTCTCGCACTGAATATTTTTCATATGCGGTGTTTCCTCCACACTGATAAAGCCTCCCGGTTGGCCGTATCCGGTCGTATGACACGGCAGGCACCGAGAGTCGTGTTCCATTTCCCTCAGCTCCAATATACGAAAGTTTTTCGAGTACTTCCACTGAGAATATGTTTCTACGTGCTCCGGGTGACATTCCTTACATTTTTCCATTCCTACATAGTACGGTTCTACCTTCGCTTTTTCGGCAAAGGTGCTGGGAATATGAGACTGTACAACTATGTAAAGGACTGGGATAGTAATAAGAAAAATAGCTTTTTTGATAAACGATTTCATGGGGTTCTTCCTTTCCATTATTCACGTTGTTTGCCAAGCCCCTGGGCTATGCACCTGGGATCTCCCTTTCTACAGGTGGGGCACTTTGTTTCCAGCGTTTGCCTTCCATGGGCAACGTCACCTTTTCTTATACATCTTTAGTCCCTGATATTATAATAATTATGGCACTAACAGCCAAATTGCAAGGAATTTGTGTGGTCCACGAACACCACGACCTTGACCGCATAAAGCCTCTCGGCGCGGGGTAGTTCATTTTCATTACTCGTTCACTTTGTCTGGCATGTTCAATTGTTCTATCACATCAGAGATAGAGAGAATACCGCTTGGGGAACATATTTGGCCCTTAGCATTTCCTAATAGGCTTGCACTCTCAGTTTGAACAACCAACCTGTGAATATTCTTCTCTTTCATTATTTGGCAGGCTTTTCGAAGGCTCTCTTGCTGACCGATGGTTATTGCCGGAGATGTCATTATTTTTTCAACCTTCACTTCATCAAGGTCCTGATCCAAAACCCTAATAATGTCCATCTCAGAGAGTACTCCGGTTAACGTATCCATAGAAGATGTAACCACAAGCCCGGAGATATTACAGTCAGCCATTATCCTTACCGCCTCTCTCACACTTGCCTTTTCCTGAATTGTAAGCACCCCACGGGTCATTACATCTTTCACCTTTATTTCTTCCATTGAATCGAACCTCCTCGCATAGTGTGAGTATAACCCTTATTGGGCGATGCTCAATAAGGTGGTATTGGGTATTTGTTAATAGGTATTCAATGTCATTAACTTAAGCTCAAAATCTCCCCCCTTTTTTAAAGGGGGGCGGGGGGGATTTCTTTGAAGTGTTTGAAAATCCCCCTAAATCCCCCTTTTTTAAAGGGGGACCTTAAAGGAACGGTCCTTAAGTTAATGACATTGAATAGGTATTGGTATTATTGTACCTCAATTGAGTCAAACTCAATTGAGGTACAATAATACAGCATATTCTACCCTTGTACAACGACAAGAACTTGCTTCTTGGTGGGCCGAGTCTGGAGGAAAATGGACTTGTTGTATGTCAAGGAAAAGCGGTTTCTTTCAATGCCGGCCCATATCCAAGAGAAATCGCACAAATGCTCATAACTTTGGTATAGCAAATGCGATAATGTTGGACACAATTGCCTGATTGTAAAGACCGATGAGAATCATCGCTATGGCTATGGCAATAGTCGGAATTAACATGCTCAGAGGGGCTTCGTTTATTATGGCAGTGTGCTCGTCACCATGTGTCTGCGTTCCGTTGGAAGCCCGGAAGACATATCCGATTTCAAAAATACGAAAAAAAAGAATTACACTGACAAGACTCGAAAAAAGGAGTGCCGCCAGAAATGCCCAATGCTTTGCGATCAGGGCTCCCTGGATAAGGTACCACTTGCTGAAAAAGCCGCAGGTGGGCGGGACTCCGATGATGGACAAAGCGACAACAACAAAGGCCGCCATAGTGAAGGGCATCTTTCTAAAAAGGTCCTCAAAATCGGATAGATTATGACTTTTTGTTTTATAGGTGACAATGCCGGCAACCGTGAAAAGCCCAACGGTCATAACCGCGTCATTAAGGATATGGAGAATCGCCCCCTTCATGGCCACAGTGTTGGCCAACCCTACACCACCCACGATATAGCCCACCTCTGCCACGACAACATAACAAAGCATCCTTTTGAAATCAGTCTGGGCAAGGGCCATTACTGCGCCCCCCAAAATAGCAATGACGCCTGCCCATACCATTATGTCCGTAATCGGTAGCAACTCTATGGACAAGTGGGGCTGAAACACGGTAAAAAGAACCCTTATCATAACGTAGAGCGATATTTTGGTCATCAAGGGAGCAATCAGGGCGCTGACAGCTGAAGGGGCCTTTGTATAGGCATCCGGCAGCCACACGTGGACCGGGAAAAGGGCCATCTTGATCGCTATCCCTGCAAGGAGGAATGCAACGGCTGTGAGAATGACTTTTGAATGATATAGTTGCGGCAGGATTTGCTGAACGTCCGCCATATTAAGAGAACCGGTGCTTATATAGATATAGCCGACCCCTAACAGATAAAAACAGGCGCCGATCGTTCCCATAACGATGTATCTAAAGGTGGCCAGGGGGGCCCCATCCTCACCAATGGCGATCAGGGCGTAGCCTGCCAGAGAGCCGATCTCTAAAAATACATAAAGATTAAAGAGATCCCCGGTTATTACAATGCCTAAGAAACCTGTAACCTGGAGTAAAAACACGGTGTAGAAGTAAACGATTTTTTCGGGCAATTCCTGTTCAACACTCCGCCGGGAATAGATGGCTACGATCAGGCTAATCAGAGACACGATAACCAACATCATTGCATTCAGATGATCAATCACATACTCGATCCCAAAGGGAGGTGCCCAGCCTCCCAGACGATAGTGGATGGTACCGCCTCCCATAACTGCAAATAGGGTGTCTATGGATGCCACGGCACACAATGAAAGGGCAAGAATTGCCCAAGAATAGCATAGGCCTTTCCTCCACAGCCCGATAAGGGGACAAAGCACGGAAAATAGCAAGGGGATGACGACGATTAGGATCGGGATTTGTGCTATCATCTTCTCAACCTCTCCTTATGCTCATCATGATTTCGTCTTCCTCTAATGTATGATATCTCTTGTAAATCATGATGGCTACCGCCAGTGCCACACCCAGGGTGGCTACCATCACCACAATGGCTGTCAGCATGAGGACATGGGGCAATGGATTGGCATATTGCATGACGTCAACGGCATGGGCTGCATGGGCCACGGCCCCGTGGCCTTCGTGGGCATGCTCCAGAATGGGAACTGTCGCACCTCTCTTGACGGACGTGGAGATATAAAACAGTATGATGGCAGACTGAAATATGTTCATTCCAATGATCTTTTTCACCAAGTTTCTCTTAGCCATCATTGCATAGAAGCCTACCATCATCAGGGCTATGTACATCCAATAGTTGTAATGGCTAACGATGAATTCAAACATGACCCTTCCCCCGTCTTTTCCGTCCTGCTCTCAATAATAGTATGCATGCCATGCCGGCCGTAAAGACGACCGCGGTCTCCCCCAGCGTATCGTAACCCCTGTAGTCAGCCAGGACCGTGGTGACCACATTGGGCGTTGCCGCATCATGCAGGCTGTGGCGAAGGTAATAGGGCGATACATGGGTGCTGGCAGGGGAATGGGGATCACCCCACTTGGGCATATCAAGCGTCCCATAGATAAGTGCGGCTCCTACAAAGACCACGGTTATAAGGCTTAAGATCTTCAATCTTTTGACCTCCTTTTCGTTTTGCTTACCGCTCCAATCATGAGCACCGTCCCGATACCTGCACTCACAGATGCCTCCGTAAAGGCGACATCAACGGCGGCCATCTGTGTCCAAAGCAGGCACATAAAGAAGCTATACGCCCCAAGAATGACCACAGCGCTCAAAAGGTCCCTTACGGTAATGGCTGCTATGGCGCAAATGAATACAAAGAGAAGCAAGATCAAATCGAGTGGCAGGATCATTTTTCGCCTCCTTCTGTCACTGGGCCGTTTTGGTGTTCACGCATCCACGGCTGGACCCCACACCGAAACGCCGCCCTTGAAATAGCGTGGGTGGCTGTGGGTTGTGCCAGAAACATAAAGACTGCAATAAAGACTATCTTTGCGCTGGTTAGTGAGAAACCGTGGTATACGGCAAGCCCTATGAGCGATAAAAAGACCGCCAAGGTATCTCCTTTGCCGGTAGCATGGAGCCTTGTAAAGAAATCGGGCAAGCGGAGTAATCCTAAGGTGGCCGTCGTAAAGAAGAAGAAACCAGCCAACATAAAGACTATGCATATAACGTCTTTGACTACCATGATACGTCTCCTGTCCTCTCAAGATATTTAGCCAGAACCACCGTTCCTATGAAATTCAAAAGCGCATAAACCATACTGATGTCGACGAACATCTCTACCCTGTCATATATAGCGCCCATGAGGAGCAAGATAATCAAGGTCTTCGTGCCGATTGCAGAGATGCCTGCCGCCCTGTTCAACACATCAGGTCCATACGTGGCTCTGTAGAGACAGAGTAAAACCAGGACACACATTCCCACACATAGAATCAAGAAAAAATCGATCATTTCGTTCTCCTATCAGATTCCTGGGATTCCCCTGCTGTGAATATTACAACAAAGATGGTGAACATGACCGCCATAACTGCCAGAGCGACCCCAACCTCAACGCCTAAAATTCCCAGAGACCTGGCCTCAGCCGGTGTAACCCGAAGAATCTTGCTGAGTTTGCCATAATCTAGATAATTTCCTCCCAGGATCAGACAAAGGACCCCGATACCCGCATAAATAAAGACCCCAATGCTACTGATGACCCCTGCCACCTTTTCGGACATCCTTTTCCTTGTTTGTTCCAGACCGTGGCTGACAACTAATAAGACAAAACCAGCCGCCAAAATCACACCCCCCTGAAAGCCTCCCCCTGGGCTGTGATGGCCGTGCATGACCACATAGAGGGCAAATACTACCATAAATGGCATAAGCAATCTGGCGAGTGTCTTCACAATCACGTCATGGCTGTCTCG
>DAOUTV010000230.1 GCA_030668505.1 Desulfobacterales bacterium
CAGCTCAATAGAAAAACCGGTGTTCGAACAGGTGGATGCCTAGGCTCATGAATTGAACATGTCGCGGAGCCGTCTCTTTGTGTTAGCTGCTCAGGAATTTATCAAGCGATACAAGAACCAGAAACTGCTCGATGCCATTAACGACGCTTACGATGACTTGCCTGATTCAGCAGAAGAAACTACCCAGCGACAGATGCGTTCCAGGCATTTTGAACTGGTGAGAGGTCAATGGTAGTCAATCAAGGCGACGTATTTTGGATCGATTTTGGGAAGCCGTCAGGGTCTGAGCCTGGATATCGTCACCCTCATGTAGTTATCCAGAACAACGTTTTCAATTGTAGTCGCATTAACACCGTGGTTGTATGCGTATTGACCTCAAATCTTAAGCGTGCCAAGGCACCAGGCAATGTGCTTTTGGACAAAGGCGAAGCAAACCTGCCTAGGAAGAGCGTTGTGAACATATCTCAAATTTTCACCGTAAACAAAAGTGATTTGGCAGAAAAGATCGGCTCGCTGTCCCGTAGCCGCTTTTATCAAGTCCTTGCTGGCATCCAGCTACTTATCGAACCTCGTGAGGTTGAGGGTTAAGTGCCAAAGTCCAGGACATCGATATGGGGAGCCTCGTATTATTAAAATCATGGGTATTCTACTCATGAGTAAAATCGGGCCTGACCTCGGCGACCGGCCAAGCAAGATAGTAAAATAGGGTTAATCATAAAGGGATAGGAAGCCTTGCAGGAAGCCTTGGGGTCAGACCTACACATTTAACAAAATGGCTCACAATTTTGGAAACGGGGTAATCCATTGCGGGAGAAAACACTGGAAATACTGGTGGTAAACCTACAACCTTAGACAGAATTGTCAACAGTGTAGGTCTGACCCCGGTGATAGACGGTGATACGCCGGAGATACGGAGATTAGCCCGAAACGTGAGAATCAGACCGAGTTAAAGAAAAAAGGCCTGGAGAAGAGCTGTAGTTTAAAGAGATGACAAAAAGTGATCTAAAAATGTCCGATTCAGATGAACTGCCCCAAAAATGCCGGGAATGTGCCAAATTAAAGGTTTCAAAGACTCATAGCAACTGTGATATCTGCCATGAGTTGGAGTTCCCGGAAGCCATATTGTGCGATCTGAACCGGTGCGTACAGAACAAGGCGGACTTTCAGTGTCAGGCTTTCCGGCAAGCACTCAGGCTAGTGGGGGTAACCGCAAAGGAAATGCTCGGCCATGATGGGGGTTCCGGAGAGGATCTCAGGAGAGAATCCTCCAAGGAACTATTCCATTCAGACAAGGTGAAGTATGAAAGGGCATTGGCCCTACAGAAACTGGGTCGCGACCCTGACAGCGTCATCCTGCAACTTAAATACCATTTTGCGTGGAACGTGTCACACAGAATGTCTGTGTTTGTCCCTGCCAATGACTTCATCGTCTTTGTTCACAATACATTCCTGGGATGCAGCGAGGCAGCTGGAGGATTTGTCCAGCTTCTCTACTTGGCTCCAGATCACGTGCATTTATATGTAGAGTCGGATGGGGAACGGTCACCAGAGGATATGGTACACGATATTAAACAAGCCACGGCCAACGCTATACTGGAGGAATTCGCGGTTGTTAGGAACAAGCTGGGCGGAAATATAGATCTTTGGGATGAAGCTTACTTTGTTGAGACAGTGGGATAATAAAACGGTTTCTTTTCTCGGGTCATAGGGTAGCAGAAAGAGGTGTGCCACATGCCAAAAGTGGCCAAGAATGCATCACGCGAGCATAATTACATCCGCTTGCGGCGGGGATCGTCATTTCTGAAAAGAAAATGAAGCGGTTTCTGCCCGGGGAGAGTCGGGTGTGGAAATTTGAGGTATGCAAGGCCCCTAAGAAGCTTTATGATATTTTGGTCTAAAGGAGTGGCACAATTGAGAACTAAATGATGCAGGACTCACGAAACAGGGACTGAAAGATTGGATAAACGGGTTTTATCTGATATAAAGCTGCCGCTTAGGGGCACTTCTGGGTTTGTGGGCAGATTTCGATCACAAAGGTCCACAAAAGCAGAGTAGTAAGGCCATATCAGGAGGGCGTGATGAAGATTTCAGTTACCATTATTACTATTTGCTTGACACTTTTTTTGTTGTGCGTGAGCTGTTCGAGAGAAGAACCGGCTCCGCCCCCGGTATACAAGACCAAGGTCACAATGCCCATCAAAATGCCTCCCCCGGAAAAGGCTAAAACTTCAATATCCGATGTGGAGGACAAGGCTAAAACTGAGGCGAAGGAGGGCGGAGAGGTAAAGATCGCGAAAATTGAAGAGAAGTCATTAGAGAAGCCGGAAACGGAGGCCAGAGAAAAAGAAACGGAAAAGGAAGGAGTTATCGTTTATTATATGGCAAAAATTGGTGACAGCCTGTCCAGTATAGCAGCGAGAGAGCGTGTGTACGGAGACCCATTGAAATGGCCTATCCTTTATCGGCTTAATAGGGACAAACTTGACAAATTGCAGTTGGGAGAGGGTCTTCCTTATAGGGAAGTTCCTGAGGGACTAAAGCTGAGAATTCTCTCGCCTAATGAGATAAGGGGGAATCTTAAAGGGATAGGCGATAATGTATGGGTGGTTAGTGTTTTATCCAGCACATCTGATAGAGAGATCGCTCCTGCTGCAATCAAACTTATTAGGAATGGATACTCGGTTTACATTACCCGTGTCAAAGTAAAGGCAAAGGATTGGATGAGACTCCGTGTCGGTTTTTTCAATAACAAAACCGATGCCGAAAAGGAAGGGAAGAAGATAATGAACATGGTGAATCTCCGTGATTCCTGGATCACCAAAGCAGGGAAGCAAGAACTTGAGGAATTCGGTGGTTATTACTAGAGATACGCTGTGGGATTTTGATTAGGAGAAAATCGTGAAGAAAACATTTGTCAATAAAGTCAAGCCGGGTCAAGCAGTAGATGACGTCTTTGTCGCACGGGACAAGCAGCTAGCCCACAAGAAAGACGGGGCTCCTTATCTCATCCTAAGCCTGGTGGACCGCAGTGGCGCTATGAAGGCGGTAGCATGGGACAATGTTCAGACTATGAGCGAAGCATTTGTGGCCGGAGACTATGTTAGAGTCAAGGGAAATGCTGTTGAATACAGGGAAACATTGCAACTTGTCGTGAAAAACCTTGAGCGGCTTGATCCGGCAAAGTTAGATGCCCGGGATTTTCTTCCAGCCACGGAGCGGGATGTGGACCACATGGCGGCCCAATTGATCCAGATCAGTAAGACGGTGGAAAACCAGCATTTGTCAAGACTTCTTGCCGCCTTCTTTGAGGATAAGGACTTTGTCAATCTATTCAAGACTGCCCCTGCGGCAAAGAAGATGCATCACGCCTACCTAGGCGGGCTGCTGGAGCACACCCTTTCCATTGCCCGGCTCATCCAGGCGATTGACGGCCATTACAAGGGAATTGACAGGGATCTCCTTCTCACGGGTGGAATCCTTCATGACATCGGCAAGATTTATGAGTTTTCCTATGAGACCCATATCGACTATTCTGACGCAGGGCGACTTCTCAATCACATCGTCATCGGGGTTGAGATGCTTGATACAAAGATTGCCACCCTAAATGACTTTCCGGAAGACCTGGCCCTTGTCTTAAAACACATGATTGTAAGCCACCACGGCACACGTGATTTCGGATCACCCGAACCACCAAAGACCCTTGAAGCCATTATGCTGTACTACCTAGACGAGCTGGACGCCAAGGTTAACGGCGTGCGCTCTTTCATGGAGGCCGAAGACCTGCCCGCCGAAGGCGGAGTATGGACGTCCTATCACAGGGTTTTCGAACGCTTCTTTTATAAAGGAAAAACTTAGGGATTAAGGAATTGAGGGATTAAGGAATTGAGGAATTCAGGGATTGAGGAATTGGGGCCTTCAACTTTAGGCACTTTAGTTCACTTTAGCTCACTTTAGACACTCCGTCATTGACCAATGACACCGGGAACTACCTATGTTCATTACCTTTGAAGGAATCGAGGGCTCCGGTAAAACGACCCAGATAAAGCTTCTTATCCCCGTGCTGCAAGCAAAGGGCTACGAGTGCATAGCCACTCGCGAACCAGGGGCCACCGAGGTCGGAAGTAATATTCGCGCAATACTTTTGGATTCTGCTAATACCACTATTCTCCCCTTAACAGAGCTTCTTCTATATGAGGCTGACC
>DAOUTV010000138.1 GCA_030668505.1 Desulfobacterales bacterium
CCGCAATCGCCGACTTCGCCATCCGCCGTCGGCCATAGCCTATGGCGGAGGCCGAAGTAGCCTTCTTGGCTACGAGCCGACTTCGCCAAAGCACTGGCTGCGAGCCGACTTCGCCATAGTAGCCTCGGCTACGACGGCTGAACGGCTGAATCGGCGTCAATCAGCCGGAGGCTGACAAGTCTGCGGGATTGCTTGTGCGACGTACCTCGGTACGCCTCCGCGTAACCCCTTGTTTTCCTTGACCTTGCTGAAAATTGCTCATTTCTGAATTGGAAACTTACGCTTGTGCCCATTGAGTTTTTACGATTCGTGGATGGGCACTAGATTATAAGTTTAAATCTGCAACCGCAAGATTACCACATGGGAAAAGCGCCGGCAACATCGCAATACTATACATTCGGATCGGCCAAAGCTAACCTAAATCTGAGCGCCAATTCTGCCAAGTTATTCTTGCGCAAGCCCTAAGGGCTGGAGATTCACGCTACAAAATGGCAACTCGGCTTCGTCTTGCAGCCTTCCTTAAATTTTTATCCAAACTAGCAATAGGTAGGCCTTTCCTCATTGCAAGATCTAGGTATGAGGCATCGTAAGTTGAAATTTTGTGCTTTCGTGCCAAGGCCAGGATATCCCTCATCATTCTTTCGGGTTGTTCTTGTTCAATAACTATCGGTAGCTCGGCTATCAAGGCAATAAATCGTGTGCTATCGGCCTCGCTAAGTCGTTTCCTGCGTTCGGCTACCAATAGAACATTTCCAACCTCCAACGGCCAAATTGATGGTACAAACGCTGTTGACGTGTTCATGCTGTCCAGAATGGCATCAGAGTATTTGTTGGTTTCATCGTTGAAACACCACGTCATGACTACAGAATTATCGACAACAAAATTTTCACTCATTCAGCGCCTTCCTTCTTCGATCATATCACGGAGAGAAAGCCCATCAAGTCGATGCTTCCGGCGGAATTCACGCAATTCAGCGATGACCTGCTTAGGTTCTATCCTCTGTCTAGATTCAGGAGGCTGCAATACAGCTACAGGCACCCCGTGTTTTGTAATGGTGATTCGTTCCCCTTTGATCACACGCTCGAGTAGTTTTGGAAGGTGGGTTTTGGCTTCATATGCACCGATTGTTTCCATAGAACCTCCGTTTCGACTGGTTTAAGACTAGTCTAACACGGGGGTATTGGTCTGTCAAAGAATAAAGGGAATAAATTGAATATGGGATTGCTTGTTAACCCTACAACGACGTTTACCACTCCGTCATTCCGGCCCCGCATCAAGTGCGGGATACACTCCAGCCGGAATCCAGTCAGAACGATCTTGAATATGGCTATTTTAGTTCATGGTCATAGCTCGACTTCTGGATGCCGGATCAAGTCCGGCATGACAGAATCCAGAATTTGGTGTCAACGGTAAGTGTCGTTGTAAGGTTAAGCTTCTGCGGAGTGGTTCTCGATGAAATGATCTAACCGGGACATCTGTTCTTGAGTTAGTTCCCTAAATTGAACAGAACATCGTCTAGTTTTAGTATGCCCGAATGCCAATTCGGAAGTTACTTCGAAATCGCAAACGGTTCTAATCGGCAGGGAGCCCAGGCAAAAACTAAGATCGGACAACAAAATGTCCAACTTTGATGATCGGTCCGGCGAGTTTTTGGCAGTAATGTAACGAAAGGCAAGTCCACCCCTGCTAATATCGATGATTGGACCTCGCTTGTCAACGATAGGCCTTAATACCGCAATTGCATCATTTTGGACCTGCAATCGTTTATATTTCCTGCGCTCAAGCATCTCTTTGTCGGCTAACATTAAAATCCCTCCTGGGTCCTGCAAGACCAAGCATGCATTGCAGAAGTAAGATTGGTGCGTTCGGGGGCGGCATTGGAATACAATCGTGGTATATCTGAAAGTAATGGGGGTAAAGTGGCCAAAAGATCCTGTATTTTCATTATATTTCCACATATCATAAAGGACAATACCTGCAATCGAGCAACTGGGTCAAATATTTTACTCATTCGCCTATCAATCTCATCCTGAAATGGCTTGAGTTCTGGCTTTTTTCCCAGCATCGTCTCAATCTGTACTTTCAGTTCTTTTATCGTTTTTTCCTTTTCACTCATCTTAACTTTTCCATGCTAGACTAGTGCCCATCCACGAATCAAAAAACTCAATGGGCACAAGCGTAAATTTCCTATATCCTATCTTTTCTTGGCAAAGCTTATGCCAAGTGAGAGGTCTTGAACAGTTTTTATTTTTCTTTCAAATAGTTAGCCCTGAATATACCAAAATTCCGACCCACTAATATTAGGCGATCAAGGTTATACATTGTGAAAACAAATGCCAACTGTGAGAATCAAAATAGACACATTAGAAGCCATTTCAAAACCTCAGATCGCGTTCGAGGGCAAGGCGGGGGCCGATGATAAAGCGCAGCATACACGGGAGTATGAGAGCATTTTGAAGAGGCCCTCAACACAGCCATTGGGCGATAGATGGGGTTTTGAAATGGCTTCTAAGTCTTATTGAATAGTTACTTTGGGTTCTTCTGCTGGTTGAACAGCACCAAATTTCTGTTCATATTTCTCAACATTTGTTTGTAATGCATTTAGAATTCTTTTCATATGCCCCGGACTCACAATAACTCTTGAAGTGACCGTACCCCATGGAGGAGTTATCATAATAAAGTCCATGATGAACTCTTCTCTTGAATGGGTAACTATCATGTTGTTAGCATAGACACCCCTTTTTGTCTCTGGGGTGAACTCTACCTTAACCTCTTGTTGCTTAACATCAGGCATAGTTTTACTCTCCTTTTTATTAGAAACAGGGTGGGCAGTAAGTCTCTAAGGGTGACCCCTTTCTTTGCTCTTCCTCTCCTCAAGCGATTACACTGCGCGGATGGTGACTTGTCCGAGAAACGGCATATTTGTCAGTGGAATACTTTAGTCATCCAGTAGAGCATGTCATCTAGAACACCTTGCTCCAACCGGCACAGGCAAAAGCAAACCGGTCCTTAAATCTGTTGTAGCACACAGCCGCGGCTTCCTGTCCGGTACAGTGTGAAACGGCAATAAGGTCCACTGCATAGTCGTCAAATGCATCCATGGACTTTTCCAGCTGCTGACCAGGCCCCATCATAAAGCCTAAATGCGTGCCTCCGATCACGGCATGAAACTTCTTGTGTCCGGTTCTGGCGGAAAAATGGTTCATGACGTTGACCACGCCGGCATGGGCACATCCAAGCAGGATAACGGGTCCCTGATCCGTTTCGATCAAGAGACTGATATCGTCTAATAGGGGGTCGTCGGTAATCTTCCCCTTATGCTCTACTTTGAGCCTTTTGTCCGGGTGTTCAAAGTCCGTCTCTCTGGGCACTTCCCCCGAAAAGAAGATCCCCGCTGCAATTTCGGAAAACTCCCGTATCAAGTTGAATCGGGCCTGCAGTGCCCCTTCCAGATAGTCTTGAGAATATTTGATGCCGATGAAGATTCTCTGTTTACCAGCAGGTTTTTTTAGCTCAGCGTATTTTTTTGAAAAAATGTCCGGATGGGCAATGACCTCAACCCCCCGAGGCGGATACAGCACAGCCGGGAGGCCTCCGGTATGATCATAATGGCCGTGACTGAGAATAACCCTCTTGACTTGCGTCAGATTGATTCCTAGTACCTGTGTGTTATTGGCAAGGGACATGCCCTGGCCTGTATCAAAAAGGATTGTTTGTCCGTCTTTTTCGATGAGGGCGGAAAAGCCGTGTTCTCCGGTCAACCCCATCGGTCCTCCGGCAGTGTTCTCACACAACACGGTGATCTTCGTCTGTCCCATGCGCTTGTCTTTTGGTGAAACTCAATTTAAAGTTCTGGAATTTTACAACCTATTGAAGTTATAGATATTTGGCCGACTTCACCTTGCCGACTTCACCAGCCCACTCCGCCGAAGCGGCTGCGAAGGCCGGGAAGTAGCCGCAGGCTACGACGGCTGAATTGGCGCTATTGCGAGTTTGATCAATCATTGTTCTTCAACAAGCCGTTGAGACCAGCGAACGGCTTGTGGGTAGAAGAAGGTGGTTCTTGCTTGCCGCCTGGCGTCGTCTCGTCATACCATTCCGCATCCAGATACCTCGAGTGCTCATTGTCGTGACAGTAGAGACACAGCAGCTCCCAGTTGCTGCCGTCAGGCGGATTGTTATCGTGGTTGTGATCCTTGTGATGGACCGTGAGCTCACGAAGTCTCTTGCCTTCGAATTCGCGCCCGCAGCGCGCACAGATCCACGGATAAATCTTGAGAGCTCGCTCCCTATAGGTCTTCTCCCGAGCCTCTCGGTCGCGCCGAGCCTCGGCGACAACCTGGTTAAGCTTGTCCTTATCTGGTCTTGTGTTTCCCGATGACATGCATTCACTCCCGATTCTATCAGCTTAGAAAAAGCCTAACTTCGATGTAGAAGGTAGAGGGGGCAAACCTTTTGTATAGGGTATAGTAGGATATAGTCAAGTCTCCGGTTGACTCTTATTAATCGCTGACAAGGGTCAAACGGAGACTTGACACCCATCCAGACTGGTTGACGCAATTCTCAAGGAATTCCTTTAAGAAGTTATACATCACTATTGGCCAAATATGTCAACCTTTCACTATCGTCCCTTCTGGCCGACATTGTTTTGTCGCCGCACCTATCGTTTGGTGGACCATCGAGGGGTTTCAACCCTATTTTTCAGGATCTTCTGGTAGGCCTCGGTGAGTTGAATAAATTTTTCGTGTGATCCCCCCTTGTCCGGATGGAGTTTGTGGGCCATCAAAATATGACAGAGGACCCCGTCCGTAAGGGCGGGGGTGAATGTCATCCTTATGTACGCGGGAGTTTGAGGGTGCGAAATCCTCAATAACAAACACTTCCGCAATAAAGTGCCACGGGCGTAAGCCCGTGGATATCTGTTTAGGTATGGTTCTTGCATGGCGTTCTCATTAGATTCAAGGAGTCAATTTGATATTCCCTCGATTGAGATAGCCTATTGGAGGGATCGCATGAGACGGCTTCTTCCCCGCATATTAGGCCGATCAGGTGAAAATGGGATGTTACATATCGAACACTTCAGAATAAGATCTTCTTTGCAGATACCTCTCTTGTTGATGCTAGCCTTAGCAATACTGATGTTTTGTACTCCGAATGTTTTTTGCAGCGGAGAGAGATATTACTACTACCTCCACATCAGTTCATTCCGCTTGAAGGAAAGTGCCGTCAGGGATGTCGCAAGGATACGAAATCAGGGCTACGATGCGATTGCCAAGCGTGAACGAGTTCCCGGTAAAGGATATTGGTATCGTGTCTACATCGGCCCCTTCTCCTCGCTGCATAAAGCCAAGTTGAGGAGGGAGGAACTGAGAAGACAGAAGTTCGTTGAATATGTGGCTATCAACAAGAATGAGTCGTTGATCGCGGACGACTTAGAGGAAAAGAAGGCGCCTGTCAGCCTACCCCCGGAGGCGGGACCTGTCGTCCCGGCAAAACCTGCCGAGGTTCCAGCAGCTCCTGAAAAACCTCCGGCACCAAAGAAGGTTCCAGTGCCAATTCCATCCATGGAAGAGCGCGAGCAGGTGAAACGGCCATTACCCGCGGCACCAACAAAGCCACCTGCGAGGATCAGTGCAAAACCTCCTCGAAAAATGCGAGAGTTCGCGCCGAAGGGAAGCGGTAGAAACATGGGCCTGGGCAACTTTTCCCTTGGCCTACAACATACCTACCGGAAGGTCCAACCTGAGGTTGCCAAACGCAAA
>DAOUTV010000145.1 GCA_030668505.1 Desulfobacterales bacterium
GGCTTGCAGGTGATGAGGGGTTCTGTCAGGCTTCTTCACAACTCGAGATTTCATCATATAACCCACATTTCGGAGAGGAAAAATCCCTTGTTGGGAAAGGAGGCTCCGGAACCATATTCTTTACAAATTGCGGCCTCAGATGTGTCTTTTGCATAAATTGGGAAATCAGCCAGGGAGGAAGGGGAAAGTCGGCAAGTATTGAAGATATGGCGCAGATGATGCTCAAGCTTCAAGAAATGGGATGCCATAATATCAATATTGTTACACCGACTCATTACTCCCCGCATATTGTTCTTGCAGTCAATATAGCAGCAGGCAAAGGGTTGAGACTTCCTCTTGTGTACAATACTTGCGGATGGGAGCGGCTGGAGATAGTGAAAAAGCTCGACGGCATAGTTGATATCTATCTGCCCGATTTCAAGTATTCGTCTGGTAAAATGGCAGCAAAATACTCCTCAGATGCCGAGACCTATCCGGAGTTTACTAAAGCTGCTTTGCTTGAAATGCATCGTCAGGTGGGTATCGCAAAACCTGCTAGCGATGGACTCATATACAGAGGGCTGATGATACGTCATCTAGTTATGCCGAACAGGGTTGGCGGAACAAAGGAGGTCATTGAATGGATTGCGGAAAACCTTCCTAAAGAGACTTACTTTAACATCATGTCGCAGTATAGTCCTATGTATAAAGCATTTGAGTATTCGGAGATCTCTAGGAGAATAACCTGGAAGGAATACGCTGAAGCCATTAAATGGGCAAATGAAGCAGGCCTTACAAATTTAGATATTCAGGGATGGCCGCGATAGGGAAATTGTTTGTTTCATTTTTACGATTCGTTTCACTAGAAGCCATTTCAAAGCCTCAGATTGCGTTCGAGGGCAAGGCGGGGGCCGATGATAAAGCGCAGCATACACGAGAGTCTGTGAGCATTTTGAAGAGGCTCTCAACACAGCCATCGGGCGCTAGATGGGGTTTTGAAATGGCTTCTAAGAACTTTTGGCAATAATGGCCAAAATTAACTCATCAAAGAGATTTGAAATAATTTCTATACAAGACGACATAAATGGTTGCGCATTGAACGCGTCGTTGTGCTCGTTCCTTTCGTAGGGGCGGGGTTTATCCCCGCCCGAGAAACCGGATCTATGCAGCCATTCGGGCGGGGATAAACCCCGCCCCTACGTCTCCGATTCTCTCCTGTGCTCCAAAATGCGTTACGATAAATGACGCCATGTATAATTGCCGAAGAACTATGGTTTATGTATTACTACTGGTATTTCTGGCCGCGTTCAGTATCTGGGCCTACAAGGCGATGATTGATATTCGCCCAAACGTGGATCGGCCCACACTAAACTCCCGTGCCGGAAAGATCATAGACGACTTGGAAGCGCGGCTCAAAGGGCATGTGATGGCACTTGCTGATGAGATCGGGCCAAGAAATATTTTTGTACCGGATAAGTTGAATGCGGCAGTCACTTATATCCGTCGGTTTTGGGAAAAGGCGGGATACGAGGTTAGCGCTCAAAGCTTTAGTGTACAAGACATAGCATGTCAAAACATTGCCGTTGAGATCCCTGGAAGATCTAAGCCGGATGAAATAGTGGTTGTAGGCGCCCACTATGATACTGTTTCATGGTCACCAGGTGCGAATGACAACGGGTCTGCCGTAGCAGCTCTTCTTGAGCTAAGCCGGCTCTTCAGCAAAAAAAGCACCGGCAGAACTTTGCGCTTTGTTGCCTTTGCCAATGAGGAACCGCCCTTTTTCAAGACCGGCTCAATGGGTAGTCTTGTTTACGCAAAAGGGTGTCGTGATAAGAAAGAAAATATTGTCGCCATGGTTTGTCTTGAAACCATAGGTTACTACCGGGATGAACGCAAAACTCAAAAATATCCCTTCCCCTTTAGCTTCTTTTATCCGGATACGGGGAACTTTATAGCCTTTGTGGGCAACGTTCGCTCAAAGCCTCTTGTTAAGTCCTTTGCAAGTATTTTCATGGAAGAAAGTGATTTTCCGGTTGAATGCGCAGCTCCCTTTGGATTCATCACGGGTATTGACTGGTCTGACCATTGGTCTTTCTGGGAGCAGGGCTATCAGGCTATTATGATTACGGACACGGCATTGTTTCGCTATCCATACTACCATTCATCCGAGGATACGCCTGATAAATTGAACTATGACAGCCTGGCAAGGGTCACATATGGCATCTACAGGACGCTAATGAGGATGATTGAATGAGCCTGTTTGCTTGCGTTTTATGCTTAGCAGGCGTATAGCCCAGTCAGGAAAACGATCTATATTGAATGAAGTGAATATATTGAAAAGGTTCCAAAAATGCACGGAGGTCCGGTCTAGTTCAAATCCAAGGGTAGCTTCCAGCCCACACATCATATCACAGTCTTCGCAATTTGGCTTCTCTGCCGGCTCTACTGTGCACCCCTGTGTTATAGTCCCATCCGCAGTCACCAGGAGCAGCATCCAAGGGTAGCATAGTTTGTCTGGTTGACCAACAGTCTTCAAATAGGAATCAGAACTGACAATCTTAGGATATCTCTGTTTTAAGTCCAGGATTTGACTTGCGCAAGATATTCTTTCTTTTTTGGATAGCTTAATTCGGCTTACATCTTTGTAGGGGTACATAAAATTAAATATCAAACCCTTCAAGCTTGTTGATGATAGCTCCCGGCATATTGCTTCAATCTCATCGGCATTGACTTTTGATAATGTAGTCATGGAATAAATGTTTTGATCCGGGTATTCGCGCAAGGTATCCATGATTTTTCGATACGTACCTTTTCCCCGAATATTGTCATGAGATTTTTCAGTGCCGTCAATGCTGATCCATATGGCATCCAGCTCAAGATCGGGCATTTTTCTGGTGCCGTTTGTAAACAGTATACAGACCATCCCCTTGTTCTTAATGTATTTCACAATTTCCGCCAAATCTCTTCTTAATGTGGGTTCACCTCCTTCAACAAATACAACAAAACAGCCACGTCTGTATATGATGTCGATGACATTTTTCCAACTATCCAGTGGTAGATCATGAGTGACTTTATTAACCCATGTGCAATGAGTGCAATGTAAATTACAGCGCTGAGTTATCTTGATGGAAGCTACTACCGGCGAGGAGTCAGAAAAAAGAACGTACCTTAACCTACGATACATAAGATAGAGAATATCAAGGGTAGAATTGTCAAACGTCAAAAAATTTTATCCTTCCATATTTTTCCTTACTCTATACTTTAAGATGTATTTCGCAAGATGGTTGTAGGGCAGCTCCCAGTAATCGCGGTAAGACATCCTGCAAGTTTCAAAATCTCCATCCTTTATGGCGTGCATAAGCGGAACCTGGCTACAGCCGCAATGCTTACAGTCAGCTTCTGCTCCATAAGCACAGTGATACTTGTATTGACCGTCGGCGGCGTAAAATTCAAAGATTTTTTTGGTGATACATTTCCCAAGGGAATTCCAGCAATTCAATCCCCCGTCTGTTCTTATATAATACCCAACTCGTTGGGTGAAAAAAATTTTCTCGCCAAATTCCTGGCGGTAGCCAATTATCTCATCCACCACACTATCTCTTTCCTTTAAAGAGATGGCCTCTGTATTATCATCATCCGGGGAGACACCGGGACAATAAAAACAGAAATAGATTCCTCGCACATTCTTGCGGTAAACAAAGCTTTCTATCGTTTCTCTTAATTGAAAACGGTTTGATCGGCATACGGTAATGTGAATCATGACATTTGTCGATTGCTGATCCAGTATGTTGGTTACCTTCCTGAAAACACCCTTGCCCCTCAACTTGTCATGAATTGCTTCAGGCCCATCAATAGAAAGGGAGTACAGAGCGTTATTTACCGGAGGATATCCCAGGGTCCCGTTGGTAAAAATCATAACAAAATCAAAGATTCTGCCGGCTTCAGCGCATATTTCCGGTCGCAGCAGCGGCTCACCCCCTAACAGGTAGACGATCTTTAACCCTTTTCGGCGCAATTTTTTCATAAATTCCACCATCCGCTTATCGTCCAGATCCGGATTCTTCTTTTGCCGCCACCAGTAGCAGTGGCTGCAGCGCAGATTGCAGCGGTTGGTTATATCTATGCCTCCCCCAAAGAGGGTTTCCTGGGCCAGAATTTTTTGGAAATTCCAGGCGGTATGAAAACGTCGTAATTTTTGTCGCAAAAGAAGCATTTTTGTTCGAATTGGGAATTATTTTGAATCCTCAGGATTGCCGGAAATTCACAAACCTGACACTATAACCTAACCCAGATAAACCGGAACAAAAAACTATCACGAAAACACGAAAGATTGAAAGCACGAAATAAAAAACATTCAGCCTTTCGTGTGTTGCGGCTTTACGCCTTGAGAAGAGGCGTACTTTCGTGTTTTCGTGATCATCTTTTAAGATTTTCTGCCATAAACAACACGAATTCCAGAATTAACGGACTAATCTGTTTTCCGTATTTTCGTACTTAAACGGGGTATTGTTGAGTGTTTGAGATAGCCAATTCTGATCAATTGTGCTATATTGATGTCGTCTTGAAAAAGCGAGGGAGACTCTTGTTGGACACATATCTTTTATTAGTATCGGGAGAAATGTAATGAATAGAATCGGGTTTGTTTCTACACGCATTGCCGGCACAGATGGGGTGACACTGGAAACTTACAAGTGGTATCAAATTCTGGAGAGGAACGGCTATGAGTGTTATTTTTTTGCCGGAGAACTAGACACCCCGAAAGAGCGGTCCTTTTTTGAGCCCAAAGCCCATTTTGAAGATCCCGAAATGCTGGATATCCATTCAGCATGTTTTGGAAAAACGACCCGCAAGGCATCGCTCTCTGCCAGAATACAGGAGTTAAAGGATTACCTCAAATCAAGGCTCTACGAGTTTTGCAAAGAGTTTAAAATTGATTTACTCATCCCGGAAAACGCCCTGGCCATTCCAATGAACATTCCTCTGGGCCTGGCTCTAACGGAACTGATAGCCGAGAGAGGGATGCCGACCGTGGTCCATCATCACGATTTTAGTTGGGAACGAAAGCGCTTCCTCATCAACGCAGTGCGGGACTACCTTCAGTGCGCCTTTCCGCCGAACCTGCGGTCCATGCGCCATGTGGTAATAAACTCAGAGGCTTCTCGGCAACTGAGCTACCGAACGGGGATCAGTAATGTGGTCATACCCAACGTTTTTGATTTTGCATGTTCGCCTCCACCGCCTGCCAACGCCGAGTCGCTGCGTGAGGAACTCGGTTTTTCTGATGATGATCTTTTTGTGCTTCAACCGACGCGAATTGTACCGCGTAAATGGATTGAGAGGGCTGTCGAGCTGGTAAGCTTAATGAAGATAGAACGGCCTAGATTGGTTGTCTCCCATGAATCTGGTGACGAAGGAGACCTTTATTCGCAAAGGGTGCTGGAGTACGCTGACCGGCTCGGCGTGAAACTGATTTACGTTGGCGACAAGATCGGCTCAGCCCATTGTTTCAAGGCCAGGAATGACAAGAAATATACCATGGATGATATCTATCAGAATGCGGACCTTGTTACTTACCCCTCCGGTTATGAAGGCTTCGGGAATGCTTTTCTGGAGGCAATCTATTTCAAAAAACCGATTGTGGTAAACCGCTATTCGATCTTTGTCGAAGACATCGAACC
>DAOUTV010000187.1 GCA_030668505.1 Desulfobacterales bacterium
AGGGTTACACATGGATACCCCTGATCATATATTTTCTTAATCAGGCATTAACACGGAAAAGGCCTTATTTCAGCGCGACCATGGCAGGATTGTTTTGGGGCGTGCAAATCTTGGCCGGTTCAGCCCAGGATCCGTTTTACACCTTTCTGGCGGCACTACTGTTCTTAGGATGTAGCATCCGTAGCGTTAAAGAGGTCCGTTATAGTGCAAAGATTTTGGCCATCTCCTGCATTTTTTTTCTCATTGGATCCGGTGTTGCCGCGATCCAGCTTGTCCCGGCCTTTGAGTTCATAGGCCAGTCGGTTCGAGCAGCACTCGACAGTTATGACCTGGTAACAATCGGATCATATCCACCTGAGGGGATTGTCACAGCAGCTATGCCACACTTTTTCGGCAGCTACGTGAAACGCGATTATTGGGTTTCTGACGTTCCCTGGAGTGTGCCTGACTACAATTTATATGTCGGTATTCTGCCCCTCATCTTGCTCTTTTTTGTATCTTATCGCGGCTCAGACAACGGAAGGGTCGTGGCTTTTGCGGGAATCCTTGCAATTGTTGCCTTTGTTTTAGCATTGGGATTGCATACGCCCGTTTACAAATTGGCTTACCTGCTTCCTGGATTCGACAGAATCAGGGCTCCGGCCAAAATTATTGTTTTGTGGGTGTTTGCCCTCTGCTTGTTGGCAGGAAAAGGAATGGACGACCTTTTTTGCCGCAGAAAAGCCTCTCTTCTCCGTCGCGCAGGCCTGGTTTTGTGCCTTGTGATGTCCCTGGTGGTATTGGATACACTGTTTCATATTGACAGATCAGTTGTCTTAAAGTTCTTCTCACCCTTTATCCTAGACGAGGCTATTGCCGACAGGATGGTCGGGGCTTCCAACATCATTTGCGGTGAGTTGCATCGTCTTGTTTTGTTCAGCGCATTCATTCTTGTGACAATACTCTTCTTGATACGTGGCGCCCTGCGTCCTAAGCTTGCAGCTGTTTTTCTATGCGCTCTTCTCTTGATAGACGTGTCGTATGCAAACCGGGGGGCGGTGCAACACAATGACAATTTTTACCATCGGGTTTCGCAACTCAAGCATAATTTCGACATGATTTTGGGAAAAGACAAGGACATATACCGGATTGGCAGCTATGATTTGATGCCTAATATTGAGATGTATCTTGGATACCAGACTGTTGGGGGATATAACCCTCTTTTTCCGCTACGATATTATGAATACATCAATCAATATTTTAGAGGCCAACTTCCAGAAGCCTGGGTATGGTTTTCCTATCGCTCCCTTCAAGACAGCAAGCTCATGGATCTGTTGAATGTGAAGTATGAGATCTCTAATGCTACCAGGGAATATTCTGTGAGAAAAACCTGTCTTCCAAGGGCGTTTATAGTTCGGGATTATAAGATTCTTAATAAAAAGGAGGTATTGGATTACTTGATCAGGCCCGATTTCGACCCGACTCGGGTTGTCTTATTGGAAGAGGGGGTTGACCCGGGTAACCTTTCTGCACATCCCGGAAAAGAGTCGAGGAACCCGGGTTTAGCCGAGATTGTTTCATATCGGCCCGACCACATAGTAGTTTCAACCCACTCTCCCACACCAGGGTATCTATTTTTGAGTGAAATGTACTACCCGGGGTGGAAGGCTTTTGTGGATGATCAACCCATACGCATTTTGCGAGGAAATTACCTTTTTCGGGTGGTTCAACTTCCTGAGGGCCAACACATAGTCCGGTTTGTGTTTGACCCTTTGTCTATCAAGATAGGCATTGGGATAACCATTCTGACGTTGTTTGTGATCATGGGCGTTGTGGTCTATTATCTTGGCAAAAGAATGCCTTTCCTCAATCGGAATAAAGCATCATCATAATCTATGCAAGGGACCGTTTGGGGGAGGGGCGGAGATCTGTACAGTTTTCCATTTCCACACGATGAACCAAAGAGAACAGACCAGGGTCAACAGAGATACTATCAATCCTATGCGAAAAGGCCAGGAAACAAAGTTCAATTGGACCTCGTGGGTTCCTCGATCCAGAGGGACGACGCGAAACAGGTAGTTGCCGCGAAGAATTGGCACCTTTTTCCCATCCACTGTAGCTTCCCATCCCGGGTAGTATAATTCACTTAAAACAAGATAGCCTGCCTTATTGGCTGATGCCATGATGCGAATGGCTTCATTATCATAATGCGTTATCAGACAGGAACCTTCAAAATCGTCTCCGTTGTCGTCCGGCAGCATGAGCTGACGGCATTCGGGTTCTAATATAACCGTCCTTGTGGGGTCGAAATTATCATTCATCATAAAATCTAAGATTTCTTTGTCTGGAATAATGACTGCCTTCGGCACCATTGACGCCCTGGGCATGTAGCCATCCAGCTTCAAGGCTTTTGCATGGTCAACAAGACTGTATTTCACATTCAACATTCGAATGAGATTGTTGTCCAGGCTTCTCACATACCGGACATTTACTGCCGCAGAGGCAGTGGGCATGTTCTGGCTCTTATTGAGATAGGCAAGATACCTTTTCAATATTAGCGGGTCATATCCCTGAATATCTTGATGTCCATACAATAGGCCCTCGTTTGGGTAAAAGAGACTTCCAGTGGAGACAACACGACACAATTCTTGCTCAGACTTCATAAAGTGCAGTGAGTCCTTTTTTTCTTGAGATAAGCCCAAATTGGTTGTTCGAACGAGAGAACTTGAAAAGGACCAAAGGTCTACTGTGGTCACCAACAGGAGTGCTACAATGAACGAGGTTGGCCCGAGTCGACGTTTACGACGCAAGTGGATCAATGCTGCAACGAGGGCAAAGAGACCTGCTCCGGTGTAAATAGAGAGTCGCACGGTTTCGTGCAACCTTGGCATCAAATCCGAAGTCAATCCTGAAGGCCGTGTGATTTTGAACAGATAGTAGAAAAAATGAAAAGGCCACAAGAAAAAAACCCCTATCAGGACGACAAAAAATAAGAAATAAACACTCGCTATTATCTTGTATGGAGTTGGATAAGACTCGAGTTGATTCAGACCCTTCAATCCCATGCCGGCTAGGATAGAAAGAGAGAAGACATACAGGTAGATTATTTGTGCTGGTATGCGAAAGTGACTGAAGCCCGGCAAGTGATATATTAACCGGTAAAAAGGGTTATATCGCCCGAGAGACAGAAACAGAGACAGCAGCAAGAGCAAGATAAAAAAGAACCGGACATGACGTGTCTGATCTTGCCTTTTTACAAAGCCGAGTAGCAGAAGTGGCCCAATACCCGCATAGGCACAGAGTTCCCAGAACTGCCAAAATTCTGTCGATTTCCAGTAGCTGTTATTTGCAGGATTACCAAACAAGTTGGGGATAACGAATGTCATAAAATTGACAGGATCAAGGGAATCGGATGTGGCAAACTCGTAGGTGACGCCACCGGAACGAGTCGAGAGCCGGGCAAATTCGCCGGTGGGCAAGAGCTGCACGGCTGCCAAGGCAAAGCCTATGGAGACAATGATGACCATACCGCCGGAAAGCCTGAAAATCTTGCTCCTCTCACCGTGTTTGAGCCTTGTACCGATATGGTATGCGCCAAGAAGAATTAAAGCGAGAATGGTGTAAAATGCAATTTGAGGAAAGCCGCCCAGGATTTGAATCCCGAGAAATAGACCTGAAAGCACGGCGTATCTGAAGTCAGAAGCATTAAGGAACTTGTATAGGAAATAGAATATGAGTGGTATCCAGACGTAATTTTGGACAAAGGTTAGATGTCCGGCATACATGTGAGCTGCAAAAAATCCGTTATATGTAAAAATAACGGCAGCAAGGAAACTGCCTGCCTTATTGATAGAAAGAGAGCGGACAAGAACATACATAAATATAGCGCCGAGCATACAGTGAAATATGATGGTATAACCGTAGGCATATTTAGTAGGGATTATATAAAAAAGGAAACTGAGCGGATAAAACATGGATGCCTGAATATTGGCAACGAGAGGGGTGCCGGAAAAAACATGAGGATTCCAGAATGGAAGCGCCCCGTGCGACCACACGTACTCATATATAGATCTTTTCCATGGGTAAAACCATAGAATAAAATCCGAACCGAATAGCGGCTCCCCGGAAAGTATGATTTTACCGAAGAAGATTAAAAGCGACGATATAAGGAGGATAATTGGAATAAGTTCAGATAAAATGCTTTTTCTCTTTATCATCAGCAAATAGATACTATATGTGTGCCAGAGGGGAAAAAGAGTCTTTTCGCCGATAAACGCTAACGCTGTTTGCCATGATCATGGAATAAACGCTTCAGCCGTAAGCCGCACCAGCATACCATGAGAAAATCAGGGTATTAATTTAGCATGGAGTCGTCAAAGAGTTTTGAAACAGCTTCGAGTATCCCTCATCTTTTTAGAAAGCTTTCAACCTTGGGTTGATTCGAATCGATTGCCAGGGACTTTTGAAAGGCAAGAGCAGCCTCATCTTTTCTGCCGGCATCCAAAAGGGTCAAACCAAGGTTGTTATAATATGTGCAGTTTTGCGGATCAAGTTCGATGGCCTTAGCATAATAAATGGCTGCATTATTATAATCGTGAAGCTTGTAGTAGTAATATCCCCAGTTGTTGTAAACCCCGGTCAAATCTTCATGATGGATCAAGGCTTTTTCCAACTCCAACCGCGCTTCCTCAAAGAGACCCTGATCTGTGAGAAAGACACCTATGTCGGAATGGACCATGGTGTCATTGTATCCTGTCCGGGAGGCCGATTCAATGTGTTGCAAACCTTGAACTGGCTGGCCGAGCATGAAGAGATATTTGCCGAGGCTGAAATGAAAATAGGCAGAGACTTCCCGCGTCATCATATC
>DAOUTV010000189.1 GCA_030668505.1 Desulfobacterales bacterium
CACGAATCGTAAAAACTCAATGGGCACAAGCGTAAGTTTCCAATTCAGAAATGAGCAATTTTCCGCAAGGTCAAGGAAAACAAGGGGTTGCGCGGAGGCGTACCGAGGTACGTCGCACAAGCAACCCCGCAGTTTGACGCCGAGATTGCGGAAAAGGGCCATTTATGGATGGAAACTAACTAGTTTGCCATGCATCACTTTCAATACCGTGATAACCGAATGTTTTGTGAGGATGTTCCTGTCCTGGAGATTGCGGAAAAGGTCGGGACCCCTTTTTATCTTTATAGCCATGCTACGCTCAGGCACCATTTCCTTACCTTTCAAAAAGCCTTTGAGGGAGTACCTCACCTGATCTGCTTTTCTGCCAAGTCCAATTCCAATTTGGCTGTTCTGAGACTCTTTGGCAGCCTTGGAGGTGGCCTGGACATTGTTTCCGGCGGGGAACTGTTTCGCGGTCTTCAAGCAGGCATTCCTCCTGACAGGATTGTCTATTCAGGCGTTGGAAAGCGTGAAGACGAGATAGAGTATGCCCTTCGGTCCGGCATTATGATGTTCAATATTGAATCACTCCAGGAGTTGGAGCTAATAAACCAGTGCGGTGCCCGCCTGAAAAAAGAGGCTCCGATTGCCCTTCGTGTGAACCCGGACGTGGATCCCAAGACACATCCTTACATATCAACAGGACTGAAAAAGGAAAAGTTTGGACTGGGCATGGAATCGGCTGCAGAGGTGTACAAGTCGGCCAGTTCTTTTCCATTTGTAAAAGTTATCGGCATCAGTTGCCATATCGGGTCTCAGGTCACAGAGGTGACCCCCTTTGTAGATGCCCTGAACCGCGTCAAGGAACTGATTGCTGCCCTTGAGACCTTTGGTATCTCGATATCCTATCTTGATATAGGGGGAGGGCTTGGTATCACATACGATCAAGAGTCTCCTCCTCACCCGGATGAATATGGCAGGGCGATCTCCCAGGCCCTCGGCGATTCAGCCTTCACGCTCATCTTGGAACCGGGCCGGGTGATTGTGGGCAACGCCGGTGTCCTCGTTACCAGGGTGCTATATACCAAAGAGGGTGAGGGCAAGGTTTTTGTGATTGTGGATGCGGCCATGAACGACCTTATTCGCCCATCACTTTACAACGCCTTCCATGCTATCGAACCGGTGGTCAGGGATCACAAGGAGACGGTCAGGGCGGACGTCGTCGGACCCATTTGTGAGAGCGCTGACTTCTTGGCCAAGGATCGTCATATTCCTCATGTGGAAGCAGGGAGCCTGCTAACGGTTATGAGTGCGGGGGCCTATGGCTTTACAATGTCTTCTAACTACAATTCAAGGCCCCGAGTCCCAGAGGTCATGGTCAAGGAGGATCAATTCTATGTTGTCAGGGCGCGGGAGTCGTACGAGGACCTGATCAAAGGAGAGTCGATACCGCCCTTTCTGTGAAAAGAACGTTTTGTTTATCTCTCACAGAGCACGCGGAGTCACGGAGTTTTTAAACTGAATTCCAGAGGAGGAATTCAGCTCAATCTGCCATCCTGCTGTCGCAGGATTTTTCAGAATGTAAACTCCCTGACAGGGGCTGATTGTTTGTCCTGATTTTTCCTCCTTGCCCCGTTAAATCTGCAAGCTATTTAACTGGGGTCAAAAAATCAGGACAAGGAAATTACCTCAGTGATCTCTGCGATCTCAAGCGACCAGAGGGAGCGGGCGAGAGATTCGGTTCGTATAACTATAGGTAGATGGAGTGTTTGGACAACGTATGGAAATGCAGGATTCGACAATTACTTTTTACAAGATGAGCGGCAGTGGAAACGATTTTATCCTGGTGGACAACCGTTCCGGTATTATTGACATGGACAACCTTGGCCAATTCGTAGCCTCAATCTGCCGAAGAAAACACTCGGTGGGAGCTGACGGGCTGATACTCCTTGAAAACTCGGGACGGGCAGATTTCAAATGGCGTTTTTTCAATTCAGACGGCGGCGAGGTAGAAATGTGCGGCAACGGGGGCCGTTGTGCGGCAAGGCTTGCCTATCTGAAAGGGATTGCCGGTCGTCGGCTGAGCTTTGAAACCAAGGCCGGAGTCATCCGGGCCGAGGTGGCCGATGGACAGGTGAAGTTGGAGATGCCACAACCGAGCACGCCGGAACTTGACAATTCCCTGGAGGTGGAAAAAGAGACTTTTACGGTAGACAGGATCACAGTAGGAGTGCCACATGTGGTGATTTGGGTGAGTGACCTGGAAACAAGCCCGGTGTTCAGGGTAGGCCGGGCCGTAAGGCACCATCAACGCTACGCACCGGACGGGACAAATGTCAACTTTGTAAAGCAACTCACCGACGGCACCTTTGCCATTCGCACCTATGAGCGAGGTGTAGAAGATGAGACCCTGGCCTGTGGGACCGGCTCGGTTGCAACTGCCCTCATTGCCGCCGCAAAGGGTATAACGTCATCTCCTGCAGTGCTGCATACCCGGGGAGGGGAAGCCCTCAAGGTCTATTTTGAGAGATCAGGAGATGATTTTCTAAGCGTATTCCTTGAAGGAGAGGCAAGGGTTATTTATGAAGGCCGTCTTTGGAGTGAAGCCACTTTGATTTCGGATTTCGGAATGCGGAATGCGTAATCAAAATCCGAAATCCGAAACCCGCAATGGCATAACGGAGGACCCGTTGAAAATTGAGAAAGCTGAAAGACTAAAACTCCTTCCTCCTTATCTTTTCAAGGAGATTGATCGCCAGAAAGAACAGGTCCGGGCCAAGGGGATAGACATTATTGATTTAGGTGTAGGGGATCCGGACCTTCCAACCCCCTCCCATATTATCGAGGCCTTAAAGATAGCAGGTTCGGATCCGGCCAATCATAGATATCCTTCCTATTCAGGGATGGCCGACTTTAATTCCGCAGCGGCAAATTGGTATAAAGGGCGTTTTAATGTGGATCTGGATGCCGGCAGAGAGGTCGTGACCTTGATCGGATCCAAAGAAGGAATTGCCCACATCCCTTTGGCTTTTATAAACCCTGGGGATATTGCCATTGTAGCCAGCCCCGGCTATCCTGTTTACCATATTGGCACCGAGTTTGCAGGAGGAGAATCATATTTCGTGGATCTCTTGAAAGAGAATAACTTTTTGCCTGACCTTGAAGCCATTTCACCGGAGGTGGCCCAAAAGGCAAAAATGATGTTCATAAACTATCCAAACAACCCTACGGCAGCAGTGGCCACTAAGAGTTTCTTTGAATCGGTGGTCGCCTTTGCCAGAGAATATAATGTCATAGTGTGTCATGATGCAGCCTATTCGGAGATGTCCTTTGATGGTTATAGTCCGATAAGCTTTCTTGAGGTAGAAGGGGCCGGATCTGTTGGAATCGAGTTTCACTCTCTTTCCAAGACCTATAATATGACAGGTTGGCGTATTGGGTTTGCGGTTGGTTGTGAAGATATAATAAGCGCCTTGGGTCAGGTGAAGAGCAACATAGATTCCGGTGCATTTCAGGCCGTTCAGATAGCCGGTATTGCGGCCCTGGAAGGAGACCAGGCATGTGTGGAGGATATGAGACAGACATATGCTGAGCGTCGAGATATATTGGTGGCCGGCCTCCGCTCCGCGGGATTGTCTGTTGAAAAACCGCGTGCCACATTCTACCTTTGGGTTGATGTGCCCAAGGGGTACACGTCAGCCGAATTTGCCAGTTTGCTTTTAACGAAAGCCGGCATTGTGACAACACCCGGAAACGGGTTTGGCGCAGCAGGTGAAGGGTATGTGCGGATGGCCCTCACAGTTGACCGCGAACGAATCCGTGAAGCAGTGGAACGAATAGAGGGAATTGGTTTATAAACATACGGCTTACATAGGCGTTGGATCGAATATTGGAGATAAGGCCGACAATTGTCGAAAGGGAGTCTTAGCGATTAACAAGTGCGAAGGTTGCTTGGTTGAGGCCCAATCTCCCCTGTATGAGACCGAACCGGTCTACCTGGACCAAGATTGGTTTGTAAATGGTGTGGCAATGCTACACACCGATCTTGAACCAGAGGCCCTTTTCGTACGTCTTAAGGCCATTGAGCATGCCATGGGGCGTCGGCCTGGAGAAGTTAGGTTCGGCCCAAGGATTCTGGACCTGGATATCCTGTTCTATGATGAACTCGTCTTGCGTGAGGAAATGCTGGAGATCCCTCATCCGAGGCTTCATGAAAGGCGGTTTGTCCTGAAGCCCCTTTGCAACATTGCGCCGGATCTTGTACATCCTGTCATCGGGCAGACCGTTCAATATCTTCTACATGACTTGAAGGATGGGGGAAAGAAAGTTACGCTGTATAAATGCGATTATTAATTCTTTGCCTCTTGATTTATCTTGGCTATATGGTGTTCAAGAAGTTGGTGCTTCCAGGGCAAGCGCCAACAAGGACTCCAGAGCAAGAGGGATTGGCGATGGTAGATGACGTGATGGTCAAGGATCCTTTTTGTAAGACTTACTTTGCCAAGAAACAGGGAATTAAAAGTGTCATCGACGGACAAACCCACTATTTCTGCAGCAGCACATGTCGGGACAAATATCTTGAGGCGAAGAAGAATTCCAAGCAGTAGTTTAATGAATCCAATGCCATAGGATTGGCTATGTCCACCAAAAAGATACTGGATACTGGTTGGTCATTGATGGTTTGCCCATTTTATCTTTTTTTTATTTTGAAATCCGAAATCAATGTCATTAACTTAAGCTCAAAATCTCCCCCCTTTTCTAAAGGGCCCGCCCTGGCGCGACATTCGCGTGAACTGGCATCAAGCTGCCAAACCCGGTCTGGGCCAGGG
>DAOUTV010000258.1 GCA_030668505.1 Desulfobacterales bacterium
CCATTCCCACAAGGGTCAACTTTTGATGCACTCGTAAAAAGTCGTCACCCCGGCGAAAGCCGGGGGCCAGGTCAGTCATAAGTTTCTGAAAACACTGGATTCCGGCTTTCGCCGGAATGACAAAAAAATGATGTTTTTTGACTTTTTACGAGTTTGTCAACTTTTTATGTGTACCTTAAGGTAAAGGTCCCCTCGCAAACTTTCTGCCGTTTGCCGTCCCATCCCCTTCAGCCGAAGGGTGCTTCCCTCTGAGACCCCCGGGGGTATGGTCAAGAAGAAAGCCCTTTTTCTAAAACCCTCGGGGATGTTAACCAGTTTGCGTGCTCCAAAGAGGGCCTCGCGCTCTGTAACGGAAATGGGGCCATGGAGATCCGGGTCTTTTCCAAGCCCGACAGGACGAACCACCTGCAAGCGCGGGGTCGTTCGTTTTCTTGTCAGATCCCGCATTCTTATTCTCACGCCTGATTCCGGGAGCATCTGAAATAGTTTCAAAAAGATGATGCCGAATACAAACCCCCCGATATGGGCCCACCAGGCGATGCCTCCAGCCTGAGCTGATGCCCCGGCGGCGCTAAGAAACTGAAATATAAACCATATACCCAGAAAAAGGAATGCGGGTAGCTCGAAAAAATAAAAAAAGAAAAAGATAGGTACCAGGGTCAGAACCTTTGCTCTGGGATAAAGGACAAAGTAGGCCCCCATGACCCCGGCAATGGCCCCGCTGGCACCAATGGTTGGCATCTGAGAATGCAAGTTAATCACGAGATGTGATACTCCTGAAGCCAGGCCGCACAGCAGATAGAAGGCCAGGTAGCGGAAGTGCCCAAGCCGGTCTTCCACGTTGTCGCCAAAGATATAAAGAGACCACATATTGCCCAGCAGGTGCAAAAAACCGCCGTGCAAGAACATAAAGGTGAGAAAAGAGATCACCTGCTGGCCGCTGCTGAAGTAGGCTGAAATCTGGGGAACTGAATAACGGGCCGGGACAAGTCCGTAAATATAAACGAATTTAGTGAGTCTTTGTCCTTGAGACAACTCCACTAGAAAAACCAGCACGTTAACCGCGATGATGAGACTGTTTACTATCGGATAGGTTTCTGTCCGGATGGTATCTCGAATAGGTATCATTCCTCTTCCTCCTCGTTCACCAAAGACCAGTGATCGAGCATTTCTTCGGAAATACCTTCGATAAATCGGGATGGCCTGGAAAAAACCATTCCTGCCCCCCGGTCATATATATTGATCGGATAAGTCAAGTAGAGATTTTCTTTTGCCCGCGTAGCCGCTACATACATAAGACGGAGCTCTTCCTCCATCTCTTCATCACTTCGTGCGGCATAGGTTACAGGGAAGCGTCCTTCTAAGGCCGATATGATAAAGACCGTATGCCATTCAAGCCCTTTGGCTGAATGAATGGTGGAAAGAACCAGTTGCTCATCCTCATAGTCAGTGGCCAGCATATCGTCCACACTGGCATTGGGGGGCTCAAGGGCCATATCGGAAAGGAAATCTTCAAGGCGTCGGTAACGCTCCATAATCGTCAATAGGTGCTCCAGGTCTTTGGCCCGCTTGGGATAATCGTCATATTTTTTCTCCAAGATCGGCTCATAGTAACGCATAAGCTTGGCTCCAGTCTCGACTAAAGAGAGATGGCTCCCATCAAGGCTGTCCATTTCTTTGCTCAGTCTTTCAAATGCCCGGGCATAACGAGGTTTTGGTTTTACGGTGGCCAGACCTTTGAGACCAATGCTAGACCTTGTGACACAATGGAATATCTCTTCTGCCGTCTTGGGACCGATGTTTTCTACGAGGAGGAGAACGCGATGCCAGCTAACAGTGTCCAGGGGATTTGCAAGTATTTTCAAGTGAGCAAGAAGGTCCTTGATGTGGGCGGTCTCCATAAACTTGAATCCACCCACCTTGACGAAGGGGATGTTCCTCTGATTAAGCTCAATTTCCAGATCAAAGGAATGATAGCCGGAACGAAACAGGACTGCAATCTGATTGAGGGAAATTCCCTCCTCCCGGAGTTCAAGGATCCTTTGGCTCACAAACAGTGACTGCCTCCGTTCATCTTCAGCGGCCACTAGGGCCGGAACGGTGCCGTATCCCTTCTGCGTGAAAAGGACCTTGGTGTACTTTTCTTTTGCCCGGCCGATAATCTCATTGGCAATGGCCAATATGGGCTGGGTACTCCGGTAATTCTCTTCCAGCTTAACGATGTTTGTACCCGGAAACAATGCAGGGAAATCCATTATGTTGCGGAAATTGGCACCACGAAAGGCATATATGCTTTGGGAATCGTCTCCAACCACCATGACGTTATTGTGGGTGGAGGCAAGGAACCTGATAATATCAGCCTGAATCTTGTTCGTGTCCTGGTATTCGTCCACCATGATGTAGCGATAGGTTTGGGAAAGGGTTTCTTGCACATCCGGGTTATTTGCGAGCAGGGTTCTCAGGTGGATTAAGAGATCATCGTAATCCATGAGGAGATTTTCCCGCTTATACGCCTTATACTCCCCACAAAGGTGGAGGAGATTCTCGGCCTCTTTCAAGAAATGCGGATAGTCTTCAAAGATGACTTCCCTAACGGGAAGCACCTTGTTTACGGCTCTGCTATATATGGTGGTAATGGTTCTCTTGCGTGGGAATCGGCGCCCCTTGAGGTTCAGCCCCATCCTGGTGCGTAGAAGGTTGATCACGTCCTCTGCATCGGCCCGGTCCAGGATACTGAACCCTGATTGAAAACCTAACTTTTCTGCATATCTTCGCAGGGTCAGGTTAGCAAAGGAGTGAAATGTGCCGCCGGCGACCTTTTCGCAGCGCTGGTCCAGGAGTGCTGCGGCCCTTCGCAGCATCTCCTGTGCTGCCTTGCGCGTAAAGGTCAGCAACAGGATAGCTGACGGCGGAACTCCCTCCTCGACCAGTCGGGCAACCCGGTACGTGAGGGTTCGAGTCTTGCCGCTTCCGGCTCCTGCAATTACCAGTATGGGGCCATGTAAGGTGGTTACAGCCTCATATTGAGCAGGGTTTAGGGCTTCCTTATAGGGAATGGAAAAGAGACTCTCTTCAGGCTGGAGTCCGCCGAAGGCGGACTTGATGACGTAGCGTTTCATCGAGTTTGCAAAAAGGGTCTATTCCCCGTAGTTGTCGACATTCTTGACAAAATTTTCAAAGTCATTCTCCAGGAGAAACCGAGATATCATTTCACTAACTTTGTCTGCCGTGTCAACTCGATACCCCCCTTTTTCGTTTGGCCCGGAGATTCTCTTGGCGTTTTCAACAATGGCTTGAAGAGAGGCAGCGGTCATCTCTACATTTGCTCGAACCAACAAGGTCTCTTTTTTTTCAGGCATATAGTTTCTCCTTGTTTTTCTTAGCTAGTTTCCATCCATAAATGGCCCTTTTCCGCAATCGCCGACTTCGCCATAGTAGCCTTCTTGGCTACGACGGCTGAATCGGCGTCAAACTGCGGGGTTGCTTGTGCGACGTACCTCGGTACGCCTCCGCGCAACCCCTTGTTTTCCTTGACCTTGCGGAAAATTGCTCATTTCTGAATTGGAAACTTATGCTTGTGCCCATTGAGTTTTTACGATTCATGGATGGGCA
>DAOUTV010000219.1 GCA_030668505.1 Desulfobacterales bacterium
TCATTAACTTAAGCTCAAAATCTCCCCCCTTTTCTAAAGGGGGGCGGGGGGGATTTCTTTGAAGAGTTTGAAAATCCCCCTAAATCCCCCTTTTTTAAAGGGGGACCTTAAAGGAACGGTTCTTAAGTTAATGACATTGATATTATAGTAGCAAGAAGGAGAACTTCTCAAGTATGCATATATCAGAAGGGGTCTTGTCCCCAAGTGTGCTCATAGCTGGCGCGGCCCTCACAACAGCAGGCGTAGCTATTGGCATGAAGCACCTTGATAATGAAGAAATCCCATCTATGGGAATACTCTCAGCGGCTTTCTTTGTGGCGTCTCTGGTTCATGTACCAATTGGTCCTGCTTCAGTGCACTTGGTCCTTAATGGTCTGTTGGGTCTGATCCTTGGCTGGAAGGCATTTCCCGCCATCCTGGTTGGTCTCGCACTCCAGGGCCTCCTTTTTCAGTTTGGCGGTCTCACAACCCTTGGTGTAAACACCTTGAATATGGCCCTTCCTGCCGTCATATGTTATTATATGTTTGGATGGGGTATGAAGGTGGGCACCAGGATGCCAGTATTGTCCTTTACGGCCTTTGCATGCGGTTCTTGTGCTGTCTTGGTCAGCGGTGTTATGGTAGGATTTTCCCTGTATTTTACCGGCGAGGCTTTCTTACCTGCTGCCAAACTGGTAGTGGTAGCCCATTTCCCTGTAATGCTCATTGAAGGGGTCTTAACGGCTGCTTGTGCCCTTTTTCTCAGGAGGGTAAAACCTGAATTATTGGAGGGACACTATGTGCCAAAGACCTCATAGCAGTCCTAATGCGGCCTGCAACCGCCTGATTATTTTTATCATCTCTGCAGTCCTATGGCTTGTATTTTGCGCGGTACCCGCATTGGCCCACAAGGTCACGATCTTTGCCTGGGTTGAGGGAGATACGGTTTACACGCAGAGCAAGTTCAGCGGAGGCAAGAGGGCCAAAAATTCCACTGTAGTGGTCTACGACAAGGAAGGGAACCAGCTCCTTGAGGGTAAAACCGATGATAATGGAGAGTTTTCCTTTAAGATCCCCAAAAAGACCGAACTCAAGGTTGCACTGAAGGCCTCCATGGGTCATATGGCAGAGTGGACTATACCAGCCGAGGAGATTACAACGGTTGGCCTTGTTTCCAAAAGCAGTACCCCTGAAAAGGGGATTAAATCTACTACTGAAAAGGCCGTCCCTTTGATAGGCACAAAAACGGGCGGGGTGCGGCCTGTGCCCACGGCTGTTGGCTTAAGCAAACAGGAGGTCAAGGCCCTCATCGATGAGTCCCTGGACAGAAAACTTACGCCGATAACCAATATGCTGGCCAACTCCCTTGATCGTGGCCCCAGGATGAGCGAAGTGATAGGAGGCATAGGCTATATCTTCGGGCTTGTGGGCGTGGCTTTATATTTTTCAACCCGTCGAAAAGGGAAATAGAAGAATCAAGTGATTGATGAACACTTTGCCATTGGTGACTCCTTTGTTCACCGTCTTGATCCCCGCGTGAAAATTGTCGTGGTGTTCCTTTTCTCTGTTGTCGTTGCAGTCTCTACCCGGTTCGTTGTTCTGTTATCAGCCCTCGCTTTGGGAGTTTGCGTAACATGGCTGGCAAGTTTGCCGACAAAAGAGCTTCTGCGGCGTCTTGTTCCGATCAATATATTCATTATTTTTCTATGGTTCTTTCTCCCCTTTACTGTTGAAGGCAAACCATATTTTTCAGTGGGTCCGCTGGTCGGGACCCATGAAGGCGTATTGTATGCCGCCCAGATCACAATTAAATCGAATGCGATTGTGGCTGTCCTGATTGCTCTTGTTTCGTCCACCTCTATCTTAACCTTGGGCCATGCCATGCATGAACTGAGGGCCCCAAAAAAGATCGTACACCTCTTTTTCTTTACCTACCGCTATATTCATGTCATACACAGGGAGTATAGCCGACTGGTAAATGCCATGAAAATTAGAGGTTTCCGTCCACGAACCAACATGCATACGTACAAGACTTTTGCCTACCTGGTGGGAATGATTTTGGTCAAAAGTTGTGACCGAGCACAAAGGGTACACAATGCCATGCTGTGTCGCGGTTTCAGGGGAAAGCTTTACAGCCTCAGCGAGTTCTCCCTCAGAACCACTGACGTTATTTCACTCATTTTGATGCTAGTGGTGATCCTGGGACTAGGGATATTGGAATGGACAAAAATAGCCTGCTCATAAATCTCGAGGACATATGCTTTGCCTATCCAGGCCGAGCCCCGTCCCTTGACAAGCTCAACTTACAATTTCACCAGGGAGACCGGATGGGCCTGATTGGACCAAACGGAAGTGGGAAAACCACCCTGCTGCACATTATCATGGGACTTATAAAGCCCTCCTCCGGCAGAATAGAGATCTTCGGTGGGCATGTCGAACAGGAAAAAGATTTTAGAATGGTCCGTCAAAAAATTGGTTTTCTTTTCCAAGATGCTGACGACCAGTTGTTTAGCCCCACTGTTCTCGAGGATGTGACCTTTGGCCCCTTAAATCTGGGTAAATCTCAGGATGAAGCCAAGGCGATTGCCCGAAGGACACTTGAGTCCTTAGGGCTGGCAGGGTTTGAGGACAGGATCACGTACAAGCTATCCGGGGGAGAAAAAAGACTTGTCTCGCTAGCTACGGTTATGGCAATGGAACCGGAAGTATTGCTCCTGGATGAACCAAGCACAGGCCTGGACGAGACAACGGAAAAGAGGCTTGTTGAAATTCTGAAAAGCGTTGACTTTTCTTACATACTTGTCTCCCATAACATAGACTTGCTCATAGAGACCACCGACTATATCGGTTATATGATCAGCGGAGATATTTCTGTTGATGATGACTCCATTCCACACACCCACCGTCACATGCACAAGCATGGCAAGTATGCCCACAAACATGATCTGAGCTTGCCGGACAAGAAAAGCTAATCCTGCAATCTTGTCCGAGATGAAGGCATCGCCTGCCAGGAGACTTTCCCACCGGCCTATAGCGATTCCGACTTTCCTCACACAGCAAGCTTGATTGCCCCCGCCCTTTCCGCTCATATTGCCCTAACGTTGCAAAAGTCGAGGATGCCGTAGATCCAAGGCGTCAAGGGCGAGGCTGTAGTTAATCTACGCCGAACCCTTGACAACGCAGGAGATGCGGTATCATCGACTTTCCCGATGGGTAAACAACAGGCCGAAAAAAGCATTGAACAACCATATCACCGGGAGTGATTTTCTCCACAAGCTTCAAAACTGCTACAACCTGTTGTTATTATCTCTTATTTAGTATCTGAGGCGTGTTGTTTATGCAACATTAGGGATTACATAGATTGCTCAATGGTGGCATTTTTTTTCACAATGTGTAACCACAAATAGCTAGTGTTCGGGAAGCACGCCTTAATGGAATGGGCACTCACTAGTGAAAAATTAAAGGAACCGCTTGATTTGCTTGGTTTGGTATGATTTTTGCGCGTCTCACTAACGGATTCAAAGACCTGTCAATACTAGGCTGCGGTAGGAAAAACGTGGCAGCAAAAAGCAGTTGACATAAATAGTCCTCGATGTCATAGTACCAAACACAATGGCACCAAGAAGGTGCGCTTTAGTTTTTTTACACAATCTAATTCATAGCAACGAATAAAAAGCCAGGAAGGCTCTAACAAGCAGAAGCTTGTGGTGTATACCTGACTTTTTTTTTGTTCCTGCTTATGAACAACTCCTCTAAGCACATTAATATTCGGCAAAATTTTACTCGCCGCAAATCCGCAATCCGCCATCCCTGGCCCAGACCTGGTCTTCAAACAGAACAGTCCGTTTCGCAGACGTCGCGCCCCTGGCCCAAACCCTGGATTACTGGCTTGGCAGCTCATAATAAGCCGAAGCGCCCCTGGCCCAGACCTGGTTTGCAGGGATTGCAGCTTGATTCAGGTATGTCGCGCCCCTGGCCCAGACCGGGTTTTTCTCCCCTGGGCATTGTCCAACTTCTGTCGCGCCAGGGCAGGCAGGGCAGGCAGTGCGGGCCGCTATGCAAAACCCTATACTTTTTCTCCCTTCTTATCATCATTGCTATAGCCATTCCATTGTGGCCCGAATCTGTGTGGGCACGAAAAAATATCGTTAAGCGTGACACAGATAAGGATGGCAAGATAGACCAGATCGCCCGTTTTGATAGACGCGGCAGGATAATCAAGCTCGAGATCGACAGCAATGCTGACGAGATCATGGACAGATTCCAGTACTATGAGGTTGAGGTTATAAAGAGGATCGAAAGAGACTCTAATCATGACCGAAAGATTGATTCATGGGACCACTTTGAAGGGGGGAAAAGAATCCGGCACGAACGAGCATCCACCGAAACCGGCCGAGTGGATAAAATTATAGAGTTTGATTCCGAGGAACTTCCTTTGATGATGCGAAAGGACACTACGGCA